>BOBW01000011.1 GCA_026002595.1 Spirochaetia bacterium
CTTAGAATGATTATGTGGGATTCACCCTATCACTAATAACCTAGTGCGTCAATATGTTTAATAAGAAATCAACCAACCCCGCCGCGATGGCGGCCGCGCCGATGGCAAGGTAGCCCGGCAATACCGGGACGGAAAACCTGAGGGCAACGGTAAATACGGCGGGATGGACGCAGCGTTTCATTGAGAGACCCAATATAGCCCAAAAGCGGAATTTCGTCCATCCGCCCCGGAGAAGCGCCATCGGGCGTTAAAGATCAATCCGCCGCGGGCCGGCGTCTTCCCATTGACAATTAACTTAACATTCACTATCTTAATGTATATTAACTTAATGGCGGTTACATTAATATGGATTTTTATGACAGGAAGACAGAACTGGAAAGCCTCAACCGCAGCCGGATAAACTCAAAGAAAAGCCCCGGCTTTACGGTAATGGCGGGACGGCGGCGGATCGGCAAGACGGCGCTGCTTATGGAAGCCGTAAAAAATCAGAAGTACCTCTACCTCTTTGTAAGCCGGCAGGACGAAGCCCTGCTCTGCGCCCAGTTTCAGCAAAGAGCCGAAGAAGCCCTGGGCCTGCAAATCTTCGGCGCCGTAAGCCGCTTCCGGGATCTCTTTGAACAGTTGCTGCTCTTTTCCATTAAAGAATCCTATACTCTCATCATTGACGAATTCCAGGAATTTGAGCGGATAAACCCATCCATTTTTGGGGAAATCCAGAACCTCTGGGATCAGTATCAAAACCGGGCAAGGATCAATTTTATCGCCTGCGGTTCGATTTATTCAATGATGATGAAAATATTCGAAAACGCAAAGGAGCCCCTCTTCGGCAGACTCACCGCCCGGATCATCCTGAAGCCATTTACGGTAAGCGTCATCAAAGAAATTCTTTCCGATTATAACCCCCGCCATACACCGGAAGATCTCCTGTGCCTCTATATGATCTCCGGGGGCGTCCCCAAGTACATTAGCCTTCTCATGGACGGGGGCGCGCTGAACAAAAACAAAATGCTCAATATGGTTACCGCCGCGGATTCGCCCTTTCTCAACGAAGGAAAGGATCTTTTAATATCCGAATTCGGGAAAGACTACGGCACCTACTTTTCGATTCTGCAGCTCATCGCCGCGGGCAAGAATACCCAAAGCGAAATAGATTCGATCATCGGCAAAAATACCGGGACCTATTTGATCAATCTGGAAAGGGATTATTCGCTTATCATCAGAAGCAAGCCGGTCTTTTCCAAACCGGAAAGCCGCAACGCCCACTGGAAGATCGGCGATAATTACCTCAGGTTCTGGTTCCGCTTCATCTATCCCAATCAGGGCCTTGTCGAAACGGGAAGATTAGATTTACTGCGGGAACTAATAGATCGGGATTACGAAACCTACAGCGGCCTTGTGCTGGAAAATTATTTCCGGGAAAAATTGGGCGAAGAAAAACGAATAACCGGTGTCGGCAATTTTTGGGACAACAAGGGCGAAAATGAAATCGACATCGTGGCCTTAAATGATCTGGACAAAACCGCAATTGTTGCGGAGGTAAAGCGGAACCCCAAGAAGATCAATATTTCCACCCTCACCATGAAGGCCGCAAAAATTCAGAAAGAACTGGGGAAGTACAGGGTTGAATTCCGGGGCTTTTCAATGGAGGATATGTAGATGGAATTTGTCATAACCAGGGAAGAACAAAAAATCCTGCTCGCCGATGCACGTGAAAGTATTGCCGCCAAACTGGAAGGACGGAGCCCCCAATACCGCCGCAGCCCCGCATTGGCCAGGGCCATTGCCGAAGGTAAATCCGCGCTGGCCCAACCATGCGGGGCCTTTGTCACCCTCCACATCGGAAAGAACCTGCGGGGCTGCATCGGAAGAATGACCGCCGCCTGGCCCCTGGAAAAAACGGTACAGACCATGGCGCTTGAGGCGGCCTTTTCTGATCCCCGGTTTCAGCCCCTTACCGAAGGTGAACTGGCTCGCTGTACCATCGAAATATCCGCCCTTTCCCCCATGGAAAAATGCCCCGATCCCCGCTCGGTTAAGGTGGGTGTCCACGGGCTCTACCTTATCCATCGCGGCCGCTCCGGAGTGCTGCTGCCCCAGGTGCCGGTTGAGCAGGGCTGGGACCTGGATGAATACCTGGACTATATTTGCGTCAAAGCCGGGCTGCCGGCGCATTCATACGAGGCGCCGGGGGCGGAGCTCTACACTTTTACTGCGGCGGTGTTCGGGGAGTGATCAATACTGTTGCCGTACCCTTTCCTGCTGTTCAATAACTCTTTCCAGCGGCAGGGGACAGGTCCGGGTGACCGCACAGGGTTTCCCGTTTTCATCCTGTACCGAAAGGCCGCTGTTGCCGATGCTTCGGGCGATTTCCTCAATCGGAAAAATTCCCCTCTCAAAATACTGAACGATAAAAACCGAAAGGGAATCCGCGGCGGCTTTGACCGCCTGGGCGTAAATATCCGGGAATGAACGCCGGTCTTCCCGCTCCTCACCGGCGGGATAAAACCAGAGATCCCGCCGGAGGTTGAGGTAATCAATGTCCAGGGGGAGCGTCTCGGGGTGGAAATAATCCAGGGCAGTTCCCCGGTAGAAAGAGGCGGTGTCCGCAAAGGTATTGTCTATCCGCCGCTCAAGTTTGATGTCTCCTTCGGCCCGCTCGGGAAAGCAGTCCCGCAAATTCCGGATCAGCATTTCCTTGAGCCCCTGGGGCGGCCTCTTGCAAATTTCCGCCAGCATCGCCGCTCCGTCCCAGGATGCCGCCGCCTTTGAGCGGAGCAGGGCCAGCATCAGCACATCGATGATCCGCTCAAAAAAGGGATGGGCGTAACGTTCAAGGGCCGACCGCGCCGCGCCCGGCTTCGGCAGGGTGACCGATTTATACACGATATAGGGATGACAGAACCGATCCAGTGCCGCGTGGGTCATGAATCCCAGGACATAGACGCTCAGGGCGCCTATCCCTTCGGAAAGGCCCCTCTTCAATAAACCTGCGGTAAAATCCCCGTAGGAGCGGCGGTGCAGCAGGGTCCCGTATTCCAGCGCCACCGGACGGGTCTGCCGATTATGGTAGAAGATATCCGGCCCCTGGCAGCCCAGGGCAAAGGCGGCCCCATAATCCCCGCTTATCTTTGCAAGGGCCCTGTGGGCCTCGGGGGCAAACCGCCCCTTTATGCGGCTATAAATTTCGGCGATCACATCTTCCCCAAAGAGGATATGCAGAATTTGGGACGGCATGGTTATATAATACAAACATTCGTGATGATCAGGAACAGCCGCCGCCGGGGCCGTCGCTTTTCATTGCCCCTTGTCAAAAATCATATACAGGAGGACATTTATATGTCACGAAAATACAAAAACTTAAGGGGTTTTATGCCCTTTTACCGCCAATATACGGCGCAGATCATTGCGCTTGGATTTGCAATGCTTGCGGCAAGTTCTTTGGGTATGCTTTACCCATGGCTTATGTCACAGATCACCATCGGCATAACAGGCAAAGATTCCGCGCTGATGGTTTCCTCTGCCCTCTGGTTTATGTTACTCATTTTTGCCCATCATTCGTTTTGGTTCCTCTGGGGGAAATTTGCGGGCAATCTCAACAACCGTGTAGCCTTTGACGTGAAACAAAGGATCATTGAATCATTCCTCAATACAAAATACGCGGCGGCAATGAAAAATACCAGCGGCTGGTATTTGGAGCGGCTGAATGACGACACTGCGGAAGTTTCGGCTTTTCTTTCAAATGTTATGGGAACCCTTGTTGACCTTTTGACAAACGTCGGTTTTATGATCTACGTTTTCATTCTGAATTGGCAATGCGGAATCATCTTTACCCTTGGGGTGATAATTCTTTACTGCGTTCAGGCCCTTAAAATAAGGCAAAACCTGAAATTGCTTAAAAACATTAAGGGCTTCAAAGAAAAATCCAGTTCACTGTTCAGTGAAGCGGCGGCAGGCATAAAAGACATTAAGACCCTGGGGATAAAAAACCAGATTGAAAAGGGTAATAACGCAGTCAACAACAGGCTCGCGAAAGAACAGGCCAAACAAATCACGGTAAGTGAGTTCATTGACCGCATTTACGGTTTGGTGAGATACGGCATTGATACCGTGCTGGTGCTTGCCTGCGCCCTGTGGCTGTTTCCGGCCAACCAGATTGAAGTTGTCACCATCCTAATCATATTTAACTTTAAGGGCAGCATTTATGAGATGATGGGGTTCTTTGCCAAAATCAAAAACCTCTTTGTGCAGGGCGACTACCAGGCCGGACGGATTTTGGAAATTACCAATCTTCAGACTGCGGAGCTTGAAACCTTTGGGGAGCAGGCATTAACAGGGTTCGGAATTGAAATAGAAAACCTCTTCTTTGCTTATGATGACAATATCATTTTGAAGAATATATCACTGGCCATTCCCGAAAATGCCTGTACCGCGATTATCGGTTACAGCGGAAGCGGGAAAACAACCCTGCTGAACTGTCTTAACAAACTTTTACCGGTTATCCGCGGCGCGATAAAAATCGGCGGGACAGACATCAACGACGTAACTGAAAAGAGTTTACGGGAAAGCATTTTTACCGTAAATCAGGAGCCCTTCATTTTCAGCGATACGATCCTTAACAACTTCCGCCTTGTCTGCCCCGCCGCAACGGACAGGGCAATAGTTGAGGCCTGTATGCGGGCAAATATTCACGCCGAAATTCTCGCTATGCCGAAGGGTTATGAAACACCCATTAACGAAAATTCCTCCAATCTTTCAGGCGGACAAAAGCAGCGCATTGCCATTGCCCGCGCCATACTGCGAAACTCAAGAATAATAATTTTTGACGAACCGGCTTCCGCGCTTGATAATGATAACAGCGAGAAAATTATGGCCCTGATTCGCTCACTCGCGAAAACCCATACGGTGATAGTCGTTACCCACAAACTTGAAGATGTCAAATCCTTTAATCATATTGTAGTGTTTGACAGGGGACAAATTGCTGCTTACGGCGCCCATCCGCATCTGTTATCAACCTGCGAAGTTTATAGAAAACTTCTGAATGCCCCCCGCGCCCCCTTGGTAAATTCCTCCAATTTCTGATAAGGTAGATTTCTTATGATCGTAATGAAGTTTGGGGGCAGTTCCGTGGCGGACGCGGAACGGATCCGCCATGTTGCCGAAATCGTAAAGACCCAGGTCTCCAGAAAGCCGGTGCTGGTGCTCTCCGCCATGGGGGATACCACGGACCATCTGCTGGAAGCTGCCGACGAGGCCCTCATGAACGGGACCGTATCAATTGACCGGATCAAAGAACTCCACCTTAAAACGATGAAGGATCTTCAATTGAGCGCGGAGGTCCAAAAGAATATCGTGCCCCTGCTGGATGAACTTTCACAGCTGCTTGCGGGGATTTCCCTGATCCGGGAACTGACGCCTCGGACCAAGGATTACCTCGTGTCCTTTGGGGAGCGGCTTTCGGTACGGATTGCGGCAGCCTATTTTAACGGTTTGGGGCTCAAGGCACAGGGCTTCGACGCCTGGGACGCGGGCTTTGTTTCCGATTCAAACTTCGGTTCCGCGGAACTGGTAAAAGAGAGCTGGGACCTGATCCCCCAAAAACTGATTCCCCTGACCGATGCGGGGGCGCTGCCGGTGGTGACGGGTTTTATCGCGCGGGATGCGGAGGGCAATATCACCACCCTGGGCCGGGGCGGCTCGGACCTTTCGGCTACGACGATCGCGGCGGCCTGCAAGGCCGAGGAGGCCCAGGTCTGGAAGGATGTGGACGGCATCCTCACGGCGGACCCCCGGATTGTTAAAAACGCCAAGCCCGTGGGCACGGTGACCTACGAGGAAGCCTCGGAACTGGCCTATTATGGGGCCCAGGTGCTCCACCCCCGGGCCATGCAGCCCTGCATCAAAACCGGCACACCGGTGCTGGTGAAAAATTCCTATAATCCAGAGGCCCCCGGAACCCGGATCATTTCCGCCTTTGAGAAAAGGACCATCCCTGTGCGGGCCATCACTTCCCGCAAGAATGTGACCCTCATAGACATTGTTTCCACCCGGATGCTGGGGCAGTACGGCTTTCTGGAGGAAGTTTTCGCGGCCTTTGCCCGGTACCATCTTTCGGTTGACATGGTGGCCACCAGCGAGGTGTCCATCTCCCTGACCCTGGACACGGCCCAGGACCTCGATGCATTGAAAAAGGACCTGTCCAAAATCGCCAAAGTTGATATCAGGACCGGTAAGGCCATCGTTACCATTATCGGGGACGTGCGCCGTTCCTCGGAAATTCTGGCCCGCGCTTTCCGCACCTGCGAGCTTATCGGGGTGCCGGTGCAGATGGTGTCCCAGGGGGCCAGCAAGGTGAACATCAGCTTCATCGTGGACGACACCGAGGCTGCCGAGACGGTGCGGGCCCTGCACATGGACTTTTTTGAATCCCTTAAGCTGCCCGATGGGCAGCAGGCGCCATTTCGGAGTAAATCATGAACATACTGATAGCCGGTTACGGCAAGATGGGAAAGATCATCGAAACCCTTGCGATTGAGCGGGGCCACCGGATTGCAGCGGCAGTGGACCCCTTTTATAACGGGGAAAAAACCGCATCAGGGGCGCTGGTCTTCAAAGACATCGCGGGCTTAGACCGGGCAGGCGGCGCAACGGCCATTGATGTTGCGGTGGAGTTTACCCGGCCTGACACGGCGGCAACGAACATCAAGGCCCTGGCGGAGCGGCGGATACCTGTGGTAACAGGCACCACAGGCTGGCTGGCTCAGCTTGAAGAGGTGAGTAAGGCGGTGAATGCCGCCGGTTCATCCCTGCTTTGGGCCTCAAACTTTTCCCTTGGGGTGAATCTCTTCTACCGGATTGCGGAATTTGCCGCGAAACTGGCGGACCCCTTCCCGGAATACGATGTAGGGGGCTGCGAGGTCCACCACAACAAAAAAGTTGACAGCCCTTCGGGGACCGCAAAAACCCTGGTCGAAAAAGTTCTGGCCCAAATGACGCGGAAAAAAACCGCGGTTTACGACAAGCTGGACCGGCCCCCGGCCGCGGACGAGCTTCACTATGCCAGCCTGCGGGTCGGCGCGACACCGGGCGTCCACTCCCTCACTTTCGATTCCCCGGCGGATACCATCGAGATCACCCACACCGCGCGGGGCCGGGAAGGGCTGGCCTCGGGGGCGCTCACCGCCGCAAAATGGCTTGCGGAAGGCCCCGGCGGAAAGGCGCGGCAGGGGGTATTCACCATGGATGATGTTTTGGAGAGTGTACTATGAAGGAATTACGGGGAGCATTTACGGCCCTCATCACCCCCATGCACGAAAACGGGGATGTGGACTACGAAGGGTTCAGGCGGCTCATCAATTTTCAGATTGAGGAAGGCATAGACGGCCTGGTGCCCTTGGGCACCACCGGCGAAACCCCCACCCTGGATGAGGATGAGGAAGAAAAACTCATCAAAATCGCCGTAAAAGAGGTGAACAACAGGGTTCCCCTTATCATCGGGACCGGCTCCAATGACACCAAACACATGGTGGCCTATACCCGGCGGGCCAGGGACCTGGGGGCGGATGCCGCACTGGTGGTGACCCCCTATTACAACAAGCCCAACGACGAGGGGCTTATCCGCCACTTCGAGGCCGCCGCCGATGTGGGCATCCCGGTGATCATCTACAACATTGCATCCCGGACCGGGCGGAACATCAGCGCCGGCCTTATCGACAGGCTTTCCCGCATACCCGGCATTATCGGGGTAAAGGAAGCCAGCGGGGACCTGAACCAGATGGGGGACATCATCGCCGGCAGAGCGAAAAGGCAAAAGGCCGAAGGCAAGCCCTTTACGGTCCTCTCCGGGGACGACGGCCTCACCCTGCCCCTGATTGCCATGGGGGGCGATGGGATCATTTCGGTGATTTCCAACCTTCTCCCCGGCAAAGTCGCCGCCCTGGCAAGGGCCGCGCTTTCCGGGGATTTTGCTGCCGCCCGGCAGATCCACTATGAGCTCCTCCCCCTGGTAAAGGCGGCCTTTATCGAAACCAATCCCATCCCCATCAAGGCGGCCCTGAACCTCGCCGGCCTCCCCGCAGGCCCGGCCCGGCTGCCCCTGGGTAAACTTGATCCGGCAAACCTCAGCATCCTGCAAGAGACAATGAAAAGTTTGGGCATAGCGCTTAAATGAAAAAGGGACAGCCGCAAAAAACTCAAGGCCTTTTACAGGGCAGCCCTGTTAAGAGCAGCCCTTTGCATGGTTACCCTGTAAAGGACCGCCCTGCAAGAAGCGCCCTTTCTTTATGCATCCTTTTTGTTCTGATTTTTGGCGGATGCAGCCCCTCATCTGCCGCGGCCCGGCAGGAACAAGTACAGCAAGCGCCGCAGGAACAGCAAGAACAAGTACAGCCGGAGCAACAGGAACAGGTAAAACAGGAGCAGCCCCAACAGACCGGGCCCCGGTTTGCGGTGATCCCGGAAAATCCGCAGCCCGGCGAACCGGTTACCATCGCCTTTTCAGGCGGCGGCAGGGCGGGGAACAGCAAGGCGGTACTGGTCAACGGTCAGGGCCGGATCGCCCGGTCAGATTTTTTTGATTTCCCCGTAAATGAGGGGGAGCTTGCTTTTATGACGGCGATCCTGCCCGTCCCCTCCACCGCCCGCTCGGGCCCTGCTTCCATCAGAATAGAAAACTCTTCTTCCGTCCTGATAGCCGAACTATCCCTGACCATTGCAAAACGGGACTTTGTCTCCGAAGAAATTGAGCTCAACCAGACAAACACGGATATCCGTACCGTCCCGGACCCCCAGAAAACCGCCGAAGCAAACCAGCTCTGGGCCATCCTGAATTCGACCGGAACAGACATTTATGTCCAGGACGCCTTCACCCCCCCGGTCACTTCCACCCGGCGCACCAGCTTCTTCGGGGATCGCCGGGTTTACAAATATTCAACCGGCAAGACCGACACCGCCATCCACGCCGGGATCGATTACGGGGTGCCCAAGGGGACGCCGGTCACCGCCTGCGCAGACGGCAAGGTCGTCCTGGCCCGGTTCCGCATCTCCACGGGGAATTCGGTGATCATCGAACACCTGCCGGGGGTGTATTCCCTCTATTATCACATGGATAAAATCAACGTAAGTGAAGGGGATCTGATCGTGTCAGGCGCCCTTTTGGGCCAATCCGGGGCCACCGGGCTTGCCACAGGCCCCCATCTCCACTGGGAGATCCGGGTTTCCGGGGAAAACACCGATCCCGACGCCCTGGTAGAGCGGCCCATCCTTGACAAAGACGCAATTTTGGCTAAACTGAATCAAGTATCTATATTCTGACCTTAGGGAAAGGGGGTGATTTTTTTTGGCTCACATCATAGTTGATGATAACGAGATGCTGGAAAAGGCCATCAAACGGTTCAAGCGCATGGTGGAAAAGGAAGGCATCATCCGGGAATTCAAAAAACGGGAATACTATGAAAAACCCTCTACCATCCTTAACCGGAAAAAGAAGGCCATTGCGCGCAAACTGCTCAAAAAGACCCGCAAAGGCCATTCCGACTATTAATCAAAGAAGATGGTCCACAGATTAACACGGATTTTTATATGTAATGTCATTAATAATCCGGGGAGAATCCGTGGATCTTCTTCATGTTTATCTTTAATACTTATATTTTTCCTTATCGCCGCCTCCTGCTCTACCCTTTCGCCGGTGACATCCATCAGGGAAGTTCCGAAAAGGGCGGCGGGGATCGAAGCGGTCCGGGCCGAGTGGCAGCCCTTCGCAATAAGGGAAACACCGGGACTGGATTATTTTGCGGGGAAAATACAAAATCCCTCTCTGGAATTTTGGGCCCTAAAAATCGACCTTACCGCGCCGGGTCTGCGTATTGTCGTGGGGGGCGGAACTTCCGGTGGAGAAGCGGCGGAAGCAGAGAGCGGTGGGATCACCAACAGTACCTGGGTGAGCGGCTTTGTCCGCCGGAACAATCTCCTGGCGGGGATCAACACCAACCCCTTCGATCCGGTCTCGGGAAAAGAAGGGGAAAAGCGGACCATTATCGGAATCGCCGTTTCCGAAGGGCGGCTCCTGGCCCCTCCCAACAGCCGTTTTGACGCCCTGGTTTTTTACACCAATGGCAAGGCGGCGATCCTGCATCAGGCTGGCGATACCGAATCAATATACAACGCCGTGGGGGGCTTCAATATTGTCTTACAGCAGGGAAAAATCCCCGGGCGGCTCCTCGCCGGCGGGACATCAGAACAAGACATGCCAAAAGAGGATTTGCCCCGGCACCCCCGAAGCGCAGCAGGTCTTTCCGCCGACGGCAAGACCCTGTACCTTCTGGCCATAGACGGCAGACGCTTCGGCAGCATCGGCGCTACCGAGGCGGAAATCGGCCTGCTCCTGAAACAGCTCGGCGCCAGTGACGGCCTCAACTTCGACGGCGGGGGCTCCACAGCCCTGGCGCTGCGCTATCCTGACGCTAAGGTCCGCACGGTAAATACCCCCATCCACCATCAGATTCCCGGCAACGAGCGGGGAGTAGCAATATGTTTGGGAATAAGGGTGGATTAATTTTTTTGCGGGGTTAATTGTGATCTTTTCAGCAAGCAGAAGAACCGATATACCCGCATTCCATGGTGAATGGTTTTTCAATTGTCTGTCTAACGGCGAAATAGCGGTTAGAAATCCAATGAATGATAAACAGGTTACACATTTTAAGTTTGGCCCAAATAATATAGAATGTATTGTTTTTTGGACAAAAAATCCGAAAGATTTTATTAAATATTTGGATAAAATAGATGGTTTAGGTTATAAATATTATTTTCAATTTACCATAACGCCATACAAGAATGATATAGAAAAAAATATTGATAAACAGGATATAATAGCAGCCTTTGTTGAGTTATCAGAAAAAATAGGCAAGGAAAAAGTAATATGGAGGTATGACCCAATTTTTCTTAATGACAAATATCCCATTGATTATCATATTGAAGAATTTGAAAAAATTGCAAAATCAATACATACATATACAGAAAAATGTATTATAAGTTTTGTTGATAAGTATCATTTTCTTGTTAATGATTTCAAAAATAATGACATAACCGAATTAACCGCCATTCAAATTGAAGAATTTATAATAAAAATAAAGGAAGTAATAAAACGTTCTGCACCGGAATTAATAATAGCGGCCTGCTCTGAAAAAATAGATCTTGAAAAATATCACATTCAACATAACAAATGTATTGATGATGAATTAATATCAAGAATAAGCGGCGGCGATGGCGGAAATTATAAAAAAGATCCCTCCCAGCGGACGGAATGCGGCTGCGTCCGGAGCAGGGATATCGGCGCCTATAATACCTGTTTGCATAATTGCGTTTATTGCTATGCAAAACGCGGAAAGAAAACAGATACCGCCCTGTTTGACAAAAATTCCCTGCTGTTATGCGACACCATCGATTTGGCAAATGATAAAATCAAGCTTATAGATTTACGGGATGAACAGGGGATCTTGTTTTAGCGGTCGATCAGTTTTTTCAGGAGCCCGTCGTTGTGCCGCCAGTCGTGGGCGGTCTTGACCCGGAGGTCAAGCTCTATCTTCCATTCAAAAATTCGGCTCAAATCTTTCTGTGCGGACTGGCGGATGGACTTGATCATCTCCCCGCCCTTGCCCACCACCATGCCCTTTTGGGATTCCCGCTCGGTAACGATAAAGGCCCGTATCCAAAGTTTTTTGCCATCCTCCCGCAGCTCCGTGTCCGCCACATCCACGTAAAGGGAATGGGGCAGTTCTTCCCGTAGACGGCTGATAGCCTTTTCCCGGATGATCTCGGCGATGCGGAACTGCACGTCCTGATCGGTGTAATAATCCGCCGGGTAAAAGGCGTCCCCTTTGGGGGCCAGATCGAAAAGGCAGGCGAGGAGCGGCCCGGTCCCTTCATCCTTTAAGGCGGATACTTTGAAGCAGCGTTCGGTTTTTAGGCCGGGGAGTTTTTCAGATAAAAAGGCGCGGGCCTTTTCGTAATCCGCCCCATGGGCATCGATCTTGTTTACCGCCACGATGACCTTTTCCGTCAGCAACAGCAGCCGCTCGGCAATGGCGTCCTCCTCTGCAGCAGGCGGACGGGACGCGTCCAGCACGTAGAGGATAAGATCCCCCTCTTCCATGGAACGATCCGAAACGGACATCAGTTTTTTGTTGAGCTTTTTTTCCGATGCGTGACGGCCCGGCGTGTCCACAAATACCAGCTGCCCCTCATCCCGGTTAACGATGCCCCGGATCGCGTTCCGGGTGGTTTGGGGCACGGCGCTGACAATCGCCACCTTTTCCCCGCAGAGGAGATTCACCAAAGTGGACTTTCCCACCGAAGGACGGCCCACCACCGCCACAAAGGCAGCCTTTTTTAATTCTGCCGCCGCCAATCCATCCGGCGCCGACATCAATCCCCTCGGCGCTGCATCACTCATTTTTGGCTTTTGTTGCCTGTTCCCCGGTCCTGGTATACACCATGGTCTCCGGGGGAACCGAGGAGGTGATCCACACATTGCCGCCGATGGTGCTGCCCCGGCCGATCACCGTGCCGCCCCCAAGGATGGTTGCGTTGGAATATATGGTCACATCGTCTTCGATGGTGGGATGCCGTTTCCGCTCCCCTTCCTCTTTCCGCACCGAAAGGGCGCCCAGGGTAACCCCCTGATAGAGTTTGACGTTCTTGCCGATCACCGTGGTTTCCCCGATGACTACCCCGGTGCCGTGATCGATAAAGAAGGATTCCCCGATTGTCGCGCCGGGGTGGATGTCAATGCCGGTGCGGCCATGGACAAGTTCGCTCATCATCCGGGGGATAAGGGGCACTTCCCGTGTCCAGAAAAAATGGGCCAGCCGGTGCACCGTGATTGCCTCAAAACCGGGGTAGGAGACGATCACCTCTTCGTGGCTTTTGGCGGCGGGGTCCCCCTTAAAGGCGGCCTTCATGTCCAGGGAAAGGGCGCTGCGGATCTGGGGCAGCTCGTCAAAAAAATCGTCCACGATAAGTTCCGCCACCGCATGGCAGCCCTCGTTACCGCAGCTGTAGTTCCCATTCCGGGCGGAAAAGTCAATGCTCTTTTCAACTTCCCGCACCAGTTCCCGGGCCAGGTGATTCACCTTTTCGGCGGCGATGAGGGCAAGGTTATTATGATCCAGATCCCGGCTTTCCCGGAAACCGGGGAAAATGAGCTCATCCAGGCCCCGGAGTATATCCTCGACACTTTCCCTGCTGGGAAGATTGGCGCCCCCGGTATGGTTCACCAGGCCGTAGCTGCCGTAGGAATCCACCAGCGCGTCAATACTTTTACTCAATCTGTTCAATGGTAACCTCATGTTTACTATAACGCTTTTTTAAGTCCCCGGCAATGCGCTATACTCAGATCGTTATGTGCCGTTTTACCGATAAATATGCCCTAAGCCCTCAGCAAAGCCTCTTTCTGGCAAAGAAAAAATGGGATGAAAACATCTACTGCGGGATGCGGATGGAAAACCGCAATGTCACCTTTCCCCAAACTCAGACCATCCTGGGCGGCGTCAATGTGGGCAGCCTTGCCCTGGATGACATTCAGGCCATCCTGAACATGCGGGACGCCTGGAAATACACCCTGGACACCATCACCGAACCCCTCAGCCTTTCGGCGCTCTGCAAAATGAATGAGTATATTTCCCGGAACGAATCTCTGAAATGGGGGGTCCTGCGCTCAGGCTCTGTGGGAATATCCGGCATCAACTATACCCCGCCGATTCCGGTTCAGGAAAAAGTTGAAGAGGAATTGGCGGCCATCACGGAAGCCGATAAATCCGCAACGGAAAAGGCCCTGGATTTGTTTTTGTGGGGAACACGGGCCCAGCTTTTTTGGGACGGCAATAAGCGGACAAGCCTCCTCTCGGCAAACAAGCTGCTGGTTTCCGCTGGAAAGGGAATGCTCACCATTACCGAAAGGAATATGGCGGATTTTAACGCCCTGCTTGCCGCATGGTACGAAACCGGTGACGGGGAGCCGCTTAAAAGCTTCCTCTGGGAACATGCGATTACCGGAATGAGCGTGTAGGATTACCTATACCCCGCAGCATTCAAAGCGGTCCTGATAAAGGCCGCAGCGGCTCCTATATCCTTTTCAGGATCAGGTCCTGCTTCCCGTTCAATGGTGAAGAAGCCGTCATAGCCCGCTTTATAAAGCGCTTTGGTATAGGCTTCAAAATCTACATTGCCCTCGCCCACGGGGGTTTCGAGGAAATAATCCCCCATGCGCAAATCCCCAATTCCGCCGTCGGCAAAGAAATCATAAATCAGACGGGGGTCGGCTTTCTTTTTCATGATCCCGTCTTTGACATGGGTATGAACAATATGCTGCCCCAAAATTTCAACTGCCTTCACCGGATCAACACCGGTGACCATGACAAAATTGGCAGGATCAAAATTAACCCCCACGCCGCCGTGGGTATGATCGATAAATTTTTTTAAAGTCTCAGGCTTTTCAGGACCGGTCTCAATGGCGAGGGTTATTCCCTGTTTTTTGCCGTAAGAGCCAAGGGTGTCAAGGGCGCTCACCATTACATCGAACTCTTCTGATCTCTCGTCATCGGGAATTACCCCGATGTGGGTGGTAATCACCCTGGTCCCGCATGCGGACGCAAGGTCTATAATGGCCTTGGATTTTTCAATCCTTTCAGGATTATCCTTTGCAATTTCAAAACCATGCCCCCCCATATCGCCGCAGAGGGCGCTTATCTCAAGGCCCTTATCTTTTAAAAGCTGAAGGTATTCATCAAGCTTTGCCCTGTTTTTAAGGAGAGAAGCATTGAATTCCTCGCTGACCGCATATACCTGTATACCGGAAAGACCAAGACGCGAAGCTTTTTCTATGGCGTCTTTCAGCGGACAAAGAAAATTATCACTTAATACACCGATCTTCATTTTTCAACTCCTTCCAGGGAATCAAGATTTAATGCCCCCCTTCCCAGGGCCTTGGACGCAATATTATCATACCATAAAAGCTTTAGGCCGTCCCCTTCCATTTTGATGCGCAAAAGTTCCCGGTGCGGGCAATTATGGTAAACTATGCGGATCTCAAGTTCATGTTCATTTAACCAAAGGAAGGTGGATGAAACCTTCCCGGCACCGGCTGCCGTAGTTACCACGGGAATAAAACTGAAAGCGCCCCAGGGAAGGCGGACAACGCCGTCAAGCCAGTTAAAACGGCCTGCCTCAAGCTGCACCGAATCGTTATTTGTGCGGAAGCCCAGGGAGAGCCTGTCCGGGGAAAATTGGAGACTGAAAGAATTTATCCCCGCGGGATTTTCATTTACTTTATAAATTTTGCCGCTTATTTTCTTTTCAATGTCCGCGCTTGAAAGATTAAAAGCAGACAGCAGCTTGTCCCATACTATGTCGAGGACAGCCTGCATGTTGCCGGTTTCGCTGGAAAGGGCCAGAACCGCATCAAATTCGGGCAGCACAAGGCAGTACTGGCCAAAGGCGCCGTCACCCCTAAAGCCATGCTGGCTGCGCCAGAACTGATAGCCGTAACCCTTAACCCAATCCGCGCTTGCCCCCGGTGTAACGGAATTATCCGCATGGACCGAAGAAGCGTCCTCTACCCAGGCGGGCGAAAGAATCTGCTGTCCGTTCCACTTCCCCTTATTGAGATAGAGAAGGCCCAGCTTGGCAATATCTTCCAGGGCAACCATGAAGCCCCAGCCCCCGGTATTGATACCCTGGGGCGAAGCATCCCAGGCGCATTCACCAAAACCCAGGGGCGCAAAGAGCCTGGGCTTAAGATATTCAAAAACCCTAAGGCCCGTAAGTTTCTGCACTATGGCCGAAAGCATATAGGTGGCCCCTGAATTATAAACAAAGTGGGTCCCGGGTTTATATTTATATGATGAGGTCAGAAAATATTCCGCCCAATCGGGAGAACCTACCATGGGCCCGGTAGGATCAACTTCATGGCCGGATCTCATGGTGAGAAGATCCTGTACCTTCATCATCTTGCAGTTTTCATCTTTTACTTTTGACGCATATTCAGGGAAAAAAGAAAGAACCAAATCGTCAAGTTTTAAAAGCCCTTCCTGAACGGCAAAACCCACGGCGGTGGAACAAAAACTCTTGCTCAGGGAATACACCCAGATGGGATCGTCCTCATGATAGGGCGCCCAAAAATGCCGGCATACCGCCTTGCCGTGACAAAGCAGCACAAAGCCCCGCAGAACAGCCTGACTCCCTTCCAGGGCACGGACAAAATCATCCAGAGCAGCCAGGTTTATACCTGCGGAATCCGCAGTAATACTATCCAATTTTAAACTCATGTATTCATTCTTCCATATTTCCTGTACAGGGCCTTGATTCTTAGCTGTCATACTCATATTGCTCCTATGGGAATCCATTCAAAGGGAGCCTTAAGCGCTTTTTTCCCTGCCTCGATCATGGCAATAACCGAAAGGGTGTCTTCCTTTTCCGCCAGAACTTTTCCGGTGTCAAAAAATTCGATCAGGGCATTAATGAAGCTCTTAAAAAAATCAGAGCCGATGGACCTGTAGCAGACATCAGAAGAATTTCCGGTTTCAATACTCACAGCAAAGGGCACATTGGCGCCGATAAATTGATTATACGCCGCATTCCTGCCGTCTTTGTATTGGATAAGCAGGGATACATTCGCCGCGTTCTTAACCGCCATCAACTTTTCCGCGCCAACGCCCATAAGCCTGGCAATAATCTCAAACTGATGAACCGCATAGGTATCAAAGGAAGGGCCGCTCCCAAGGGTCACCAGGCCCCGGACATCCCCCTTATAAGAAACGATCTCTTCGGCAAAGCGCAGCGCGGAAGAGCTGCATACCGGCGTATGGTACTGCTCCGCCAGAGCGAATATTTTCTTCGCTTCCCCCAGGGCAGGTGTAAAGGTTTTATCAATATAGGTACGTTTTCCAAAGGGCAGAACCTTTTGTGCGTATTCCAGATGTTTTTCTGAATTATCAGGGGACAGTATGATAAGATAATCGCTTTTTTCGCAGACCTCTTCCATACTGCCGCAGGGCGTTACCCCATATTTTTCACACCAGGCTTTGGTGGAAACCCCATCGGGAGCGGCCTTTTCTCCCCAGGCATAGCTTACCGCAAAACCGCCTTTACCCGCGGGGCTTTCCGCAATCCATTTCGGATAATTATTCGCATGCCATTCGTTGAGATAATAGTCGATAAACCCGATGGTTTTCACGTTATACGGCCTTTATTTCAGCATGTTTCTCCGAAGACTCGTATATCATATCCAGCAGCCGGGCGCTTTCCAGAACACGATCGATATGGCTCCGGGTCTTAAGCCCCTGCCGGATCGCAACCGCAAACCGTTCATCTTCCCGCTCGTACATATCAGGTATGTCGTAATCGGGTTTCACCGTTTCAAGGCTCCCGTGTTCAACGGTATAAAAGGTAAAATCCTTGCCGTACATAAGCCGGATTCCCCCCTTGTCGCCCATAAAATCAATGAACATTTCATTTTGATTTATGTTCTGGGCCCAGGCGCCGTTAAAACTGATGCTTGCCTTGTCGGTACGGATAAAACCGGTCACCATATCTTCCACATCGCACACGCCGTCCAGGACCGGGGGGCCCGCCCACATATTCTTAAAGACGTAGCCGGGAATATCCCTGCCCAGTTTGTTATAAGTGTTGGCAGAAACGGTACTTATTTTCGCGCCCGTGATATAGAGGATCAGGTCCATAAAGTGAATACCCCAGTCTATCAGCACGCCGCCGCCGGATTTCTCCTTTGAGGTAAAGGCGCCGCCCAGGCCGGGGATGTTCCGGTAACTGCGGAAAGAACAGTAAATATGATAAAGATCCCCAAGCTTTCCCTGTTCCACATAGTCCCTTATCATTTCCACCGATTTGTGATACCGATTGCAGACCCCGATGTTCAGTATTTTGTTTTGCTTCTTCGCTTCTTCCGCCATCTCGCAGGACAGGGCATAGTTGACGGTTATGGGTTTTTCGCAAAAGACATGCTTTCCCGCCCTGAGGGCGTCCATGGTGATGGTGTAATGTGAAAAGTTTGGGGTAAGTACATAGACCGCCTCAACGTCCTTGTCCTGCAGGGCGATTTTATAATCCGTTATCGCCTTTTCCGCCCCGTACTGCTCCTGTACCGCTTTGGCACGGGCCTCAATCAGGTCTACCGCGTATTTAATATTCACGTTCTGCAATTTAGAAAAGGCCGGAAGATGGGCGTTATTTGCTATTTTTCCGCATCCGATAATGGCAATCTTGAGCTTTTCCATGAAAACCTCCAATATTATTGCTTAATTGTAACATACAACAAAGGTATGTCAAGATATCAATGCGGACCCGGCCAAAGCCGGCGGCGCTTTCGGGTTTCCCCGCCGCCGGCATATCTTCCGGGTTTGTTACTACTTCCCGACCACCATTTCCGTTTCCTTTTTCTTCTCGGCGCCGCCACCGGCAATAAAACGCTTCGTATGGCTCCCCGCCTTGTCCACCAGGCCGGAAAGATCGTTGCCGCCCTTGAAGCGCAGCACGTTGACCATAAAGATGTTGAGCTTGTTCACGATGTTCGGGGGCAGGAGGTTACCGTCAACTTCCACCGACAGGGTGGGATAGTTCCGCTCCCGTGCCCAGGGGGTAAAGATGCCTTCGATAACCCGGCCGATGAGACATGCAAAGGGGCTGATGTTCACGATCCCCGAATAGCCGTGTTCCATGGCGGTCGCCGCTGCGCCGCTTGAAACGGCGATCTCCGAATTGAGTTCCAGATTCACAAAGTGTTCCTGCGCGTTCTCCATGATCTGGTGCATGTCGTGGGGGGTCTCGGGAACCAGCCCAGTGGGGCCCAGGATAGAAAGGGTTTTTTTCTCTATCGAATGTTTCCACCATTCTTCGATCTCAAGCTTCTTGAGATCCTTCCAGGGTTTTGAGAAAAGCCTGTGCCCCGGTTTTTGCAGACCGATGAGTTTTTTGAAGGCGTATTCCCGGACAAAGTCCAGGTAGTGTATCCACTCGGCGATGCCCGCCACCTTCACCACGATGCCCCGCTCGCTCATCAGGTCCGTGAGTTCACCCACGGCAAAATCGTCCCGGCGCACGTATATTTCGCCCACAACCAAGACCTTGGGACAGTCAACCACTTTTTTCTTTAACGGTATCTTCTGCACATCCAAAGCGACCTGTTTCAGCTCTTTCCAGATATGTTTCGGGTTGAATTCCACCGCGTGCATGACCTTGCGCCATGAGTGCTCAAAATCAGCCAGAGCCTGATCAGGGTTCACCGCGACGGCCTTTAAACTGGTCTGAATATCCTTGAGATAATCCGCCAGCACAAAGCCCCGCCACATTTCCTTGACAAAGTCACCGCCCAATTCGCCGTAGGAATTATCCGCGGAAAGAATAAAGATCACCACGTTTTCCAATCGCAAATCTTTGAACAGGTTTTCGTAGTAAACATAATACTGACCGGTCCGGCAGGGGCCGGTGGTGATGGGCACAAAGAGGAGGTACAGTTCGTCCTTGCGGTACTTTTCACTGAAGAAGTACTGCAAAGAGCCGCCCAGCACCAGATGGCTGGGCACACATTCCTTGCCGGAAGCGTGGGCCCGGGCTATCTGAATGGTTTTACTGCTGGACACCGGCAGTGATTCCGCGTTGATCCCCATGTGCCGCACCGCCGCGCTCATGTACTCCGTGGAGATATTGCCCATGTTGGAAAGGAGCACCTTCACCCGCTTGTTGCCCACGATGGGAACCTTCTCGCCGGTCTTGTCGTTATCAATGCGGAGATCATACTTGTCGCCCGGAATTTTTTCCGCCACAAAGCGCCAGCCGTTATTGTAGCGCTCCGCCTCGATCTCCATCTTCTTGGCCCGGTAGCCGTCGATGATGTCGAGGAAGGCCTCCACACGGGTATCGACCCCGGCATCGGCGGAATGGGAATCCAGTTCCAGCACCAGGAAGGGCTTCTGCCCCATGGCCCACTTGATGTAGTGGAGGATAAAGGAATCCGGCGCGCAGGAGAAGTTGGTGATATATGTCAGGTAGATGTTGTCCTCTTTTTTGAGGAGGTTCGCCGCCTTCACGTCCTGCTGGCCGTAGTACCAGTACATGTTGGGGAATATCTTTTCATCGCTGAAAGGCAGAATGTCGAAGGGCACAATGGAAAAACCCCGGGTGGTAAATTTCCGGGGGATGCCCATGTTGGCCTCCGGGGTAAAGGCGTTGTAGGGCCGCCCCAGCACGGCGATTACCGGCCGGTCGGCCTTGCGGGCCTCATCCAGGGCTTCCTTTCCCATCTTCTGAACCGCGTCAAAATATTCCTGCTGTTTCGCCAGGGCCTTGTCAAAGGCCGCCAGGGTCTCATCCTGGCTGATACCAAGCCGTTCACTCATCACCGTAAAAAGTTCCAGGGCCTTGCCCTCGCCAAACTTGAAGCTCACCACCAGGGGGAGCCACTTGCCCTTATCTACATCCGGGAAGGCCTTTTCGATATAGTAGGGCAGGCTCTGGGTAATCGGGCAGAAGTTGGCGTGGACCTTTTCCTCGTAGCTGGGCATGTCCCGAAAATGGGGGAGCAGCACATAATCGGCCCCCTTGTCCAGACAGTCCTGCACCGCCCCATGGGCAATCTCCGCCGGGAAACAGTAAGTCGATTCAGCCCGGGCCACCCCGGCGTGGGCCACCTCAGTTGAAAGAAAGGTTCTGATCCCCAGTTCGTGGAAGAACCAGGAGTAGAGGGGATAGAGGGTGTGGACGCTGAAAGCGCGGGGGATACCAACAACGTAATCCCGCTTGTAGGCTACCGGAGGGGTAAGCTCCACGCCATCAGACACGGCAACCGGCGCGGCGAATTCATCAAAGAGCATCTTCTGCCGCTTCTCCACATAGTCGAAAACCGGCACGTCCTTCACCGCTTTACGCATATTTGTATATTTGTTGCAGCGGCCCCCGAACATGTAGGGGTGGCCGTTCACCTTGAGCACCTGAATGGGACAGCGGTTGTCGCAGGACTGGCAGGTAAAGACCCGCTCATAGATGATTTCGCGGGTCAAAAGCTGGTCGATATCAACGGTCTGTTCCGCGAGGAGGCCGTCTGTGTGCTTACGTTTGGCAAGCAGGGCAACCCCGAAACAGCCCATCAGTTCAGGAGAGGGGGGGACGAGGATTTCCTTGTCCAGCATCATGGCAAAGGCCAGAGGAACCGCCGGGTTCTTGGCGACACCGCCCTGGAGGAAAATTTTCCCCCCGATGGTGCGGTTACCCACCACCCGGTTCAGGTAGTTTGCCACGATGGAGCAGGCGATCCCGGCGGTGATGTTTTCCCGGGTGGCCCCCTGCTGCACCGCCTTGCGGATGTCGCTGTTGATAAAAGCCGAGCAGTGCTCCCCGAATTTGCAGGGGGCATCGGCTTGCAGGGCGATGGGCCCGATGTCCTTCGTGGAATGGATCGAAAGGTCCCCGGAGGCGGATTCCTCAAGGAAGGAACCGGTCCCGGCGGAGCAGGCTTCGTTCATGGCGTAGTCGATGGGCACCCCGTTTTTCAGGAGCACGTACTTGGCGTCCTGGCCGCCGATCTCAAAAATGGTCTCCACGCCGGGGTCAAAAAAGGTGGTCCCCACCGAATGGGCGATAATCTCGTTGTATACGCCGGGGGTTTCCAGGAACACCCCCAGGATTTCGCGGGAGGAGCCGGTGGTGGCCACGAGGCGAATATCAACCTTCTTGTCCCCCGTGTCGGCGACGATCTTTTCCTGGATGTTCGCCAGACATTCCTTGAGGGCCTTTACCGGGTCCCCGTGGGTGCGGCCGTAGTAGCTCGCCACGATCTCGTCGGTTTCGGCGTCTATCAAACTCACCTTGGTAGTGGTGGAACCGCCATCGACCCCCAGAATGTACCTACGCCCGGCCTGTACTTTCCCGTCAGGCTTGTCGAAACTGCGGACCTTACCCGCCCAGTCTTTCAGGGCCCCCAATGTTCCGAACCGTATTTCGTTGGGCTTTAAAAGATTATCCCCCGCCGGCAAGGGGCTCCCCGACTGGGGGGCCAGCACCGCCGCGCCCAAAGCCTCAAACACCGAGGCCGTCTCGGGGATAATAAACTCGATATGGCCGGCCTTTTCCCGGATAAAGCGGATGATGTGCCGGTTTAGGGTGATCCCCCCGGTGAGCACCACCTTGCCGCTCGTGACCTTGGCCCGTTTCAAAAAGTCGATAACCTTGACCGCCATCACATCCGAAAGGGATAGGACGATATCGTCCTTGGTGGCCTCCCGTTTGTTCAGCCGGTGGGTGCAGTCGCTCTTCATAAACACCGAACACCGGGTAGACAGGGGGTAGACCGTGGCGGTATCAGGCACCTTGTCGATGTCCGCCAGGGTCATGTCCATCCGGGCCAGCTGCTGCTTGAGGAACTCCCCGGTCCCGGAGGCACACTTGTTCCCGGAAAAGTTGTTGATGATCTTGCCATTTTTATCCAGGGAATAGACCACCAGGTCCTCCCCACCCATGCTCACCACCGCATCGGCCTTAAGGTCCAGGGCCCGCAGCGCCGCCTCCACGCAGAGGGGCTCCAAAGTCCCCGCCGCATCGAACATGAACCGGCCCTCGTTCCCTGTGACTAGGGTGGGGGTGCCCGCCGGGATCTGCCCTTCGGCCAAAAGTTTCCGTACCGCCGCGCCAAAATCACCTTCGTGGGGCACCGCCGCGCTCCACCTGGGCTTTCCGTCTTCCATTAACACCATCTTCAAACTGGTGGACCCAATATTTATTCCTAATGACTGCATAATCCCTCATTTGCGCGGTGAATACCGCACCGTCTAATTGAAGCGAAGTTTCGCCTGTTATCTCGCAGAATAATACTATACTAAAATACATCAGTATAAAGTTCAAGGGCAAACCCAAACTTTAAACGGATATATAATAACAAGAGGGGGGAGCGCTTGCAAGGTGTACGCTGCTGCCAAATATATCCCATTCCATAAAGGGCCTGGATGGAGCGCTTTGGACAGATGAATTTTCTGAAAATAACTCTTCATTCCTTACGAATTAATTGCATAAATCGCCCCTATATCGTATTATTAGACGATATAGGGGTTTAAAATGAAAATCACAGAATTTTTAACCGATGATGCGGTGATGGGGGAATTGGGTCGGCGGCTGGCCCAATACCGGGTTGACGGGAGCTATACCCAGGAATACCTGGCGGAAAAGGCGGGGATTGCAAAACGGACCCTGGAACGGCTGGAAAATGGGATGCAGGTACAAACCCCCAGCCTTATCCGGGTGCTCCGCAGTCTGGGGCTTTTGGGGGGGCTGGAAATTCTGGTTCCCCAGGTTGATGTCAGGCCCATGGATATGCTCAAGCTCAAAAAAAAGCGGCGGCAGCGGGCTTCTTCTATCTATAAAATCCAGACCCCTTACACCGGCTGGGTATGGGAAGATGAAAAATGAGTACCTCCGCGGAAGTACGGCTCTGGGGAAGTACCATAGGCAGCATCCTGCTGGATGACCAGGAAACAGGGAGCCCCTTTGCCGTTTTTGAATACGATCCGGTATTCAGGCAAAAGGGCATCCCGGTTGCGCCCCTCACCATGCCCCTGGGGCCGGCGGTCTACCGCTTCCCCCAGCTACCGATGGAAACCTTTCACGGGCTTCCCGGTCTGCTGGCCGATTCCCTGCCCGATAAATTCGGGAACGCCCTCATCGACACCTGGCTTGCCGGACAGGGGCGCAGTCCCGGCTCCTTTAATGCGGTGGAACGGCTCTGTTATACCGGGAGGCGGGGCATGGGCGCCCTGGAGTACTTTCCGGCCCTCGAACCGGGTCTTTCCCGGAACAGAAAACTGGAAATTACCCAACTGGCGGATTTAGCCTCCCGAATTCTGCAAAGCCGGGAGAATTTTCATACCTTCCTTAGCAACAACCAAAATTCCGAAGAAGAATCGGCGGTCACCTGTATTTTGCAGGTGGGAACCTCCGCCGGGGGCGCGCGGGCAAAGGCAGTAATCGCCTGGAACCCCCGGACCAATGAGGTTCGTTCCGGCCAGATTGATACGGAGGACGATTTTCAATATTGGCTGATGAAGTTCGATGGGGTTACGGCCAACAAGGACAAGGAACTGGCCGATGCCCAGGGTTACATCAACATTGAATACGCCTATTCCCTGATGGCCCATGCGGCGGGAATTGAGATGACCGAATGCAGGCTCTTTAATGAACAGGGCCGCGCCCATTTTATGACCCGGCGTTTTGACCGTACCGATGGAGGCGACAAACTGCACATGCAGACCCTGGGGGCCCTGGCCCACTACGACTTCAACAGTGCCGGGGCCTATGGCTACGAACAGGTCTTCCCTATCCTCCGCCGGCTGGATATGCCTGTCGGGGACACGGAACAATTTTTCCGGCGCATGGTATTCAATATCGTTGCCCGGAATCAGGATGATCATGTTAAAAACATCGCCTTTTTAATGGATCGCCGGGGAAACTGGCGCCTGGCCCCGGCATACGACATCACCTACGCCTATCAAAAGGACGGAAACTGGACCGGACAGCACCAGATGAGTATGAACAGCAAGCGCGATCATTTTGAAATTGGCGATTTTATCCAATGCGGTAAAGCAGCCGGCCTCATCAGGGGCAGAGCCTTAGAAATCCTTCAGGAGATTTGTACTGCCGTGGGCCAATGGCCGGCCTTTGCTGCGGAAGCAGGGGTAGATGAGGAACGAGCCCAAATGATCAGTTCAACTTTTAGACTTTTCTAAGTAGCCATATAAGGCGATTTAAGTCGAATTTTAAGCTTTTATCGTAATATATGACGATTTATAATCGTTCGATTTTATCATTGATTATCAGCTAATCCTTATAGAATTTGATCTTTTTAAAAAAATCATCAAATTTTCCTCAAAATTCTCTTGACAAATTTTCTTAATCCATTATATTAATAACAGTTATCATTATTCTTTTGGAGTAATAAATAATGGCCGGTACGGACAGGGCACGGAAACACAGCAGCAAGCGGGACGCCATACTCCGGGTGATTCGATCCACGGTGTCCCATCCCGGCGCACAGTGGGTGTATGAACGGCTCAAGCCGGTCATTCCGGCTCTGTCCCTGGGGACCGTGTACCGGAACATCAAGGTCTTTCAGGAAGAAAAGCAGGTGATTTCCGTGGGGGTGGTCAACGGGGAAGAACGTTTTGACGGCCAGGTGGCGCCCCATCCCCACTTTGTGTGCAGCCGCTGTGGGAAGATAGCCGATCTTCCCTGTCCAGGGGACCAGGCTATCAAAGGGATGGCGGCGGCAGTACCGGCGGCGCAGCCGGATTTCACCATCGACTACCGCAAGACCGTATTTTACGGCCTCTGCGGTGAATGCCGGAATGCCGCGCCGCCTGTTGCGACTGCGCCGTCCGGCGCGGGAGATAGGTAAGGAACCAACACGGCTTGTGCCGTGAAATTTTTATGGAGGTACTATTATGAAAAAATGGGTATGCACGATTTGCGGTTATGTCCACACGGGAGATCAGCCCCCGGAGGCTTGTCCCGGGTGCAAGGCTCCTGCATCCAAGTTCAAGGAGCAGAATGCGGGCGCACCCTGGGCCGCCGAGCATGTGGTCGGCGTAGCAAAGGGCGTGGAAGATGATATCCTCACGGACCTCAGGGCCAACTTTAACGGGGAATGTTCCGAAGTGGGCATGTATCTGGCCATGAGCCGGGTTGCCGAGCGGGAGGGTTATCCCGAAGTCGCCGAAGCCTTCAAGCGCTATGCCTTTGAGGAAGCGGATCACGCATCGCGGTTTGCCGAGCTCCTGGGCGAGGTTATTACCAACAGCACAAAGAAAAACCTGGAACTCCGGGCGGAAGCAGAACACGGCGCCTGCGCCGGTAAGGTTGACCTGGCAAAACGGGCCAAGGAACGAAACTACGACGCCATCCACGACACGGTCCACGAAATGGCCCGTGACGAAGCCCGCCACGGCGCCGGTTTTCGGGGCCTGCTGAAGCGGTATTTCTAAAAGAAGTTTGATGCTATACTATGTTTCTACGGAGGCATAGTATGGCTGAAAACGAGAACGCCGGGGACTCGGCGCAGATAACCCGGGATTATTTTGATTCGCTGCTGGTTGAACTGCGGTACATTGACGGGGTGGAGCCTTCCACCAAACTGGAGCTTTACGGCGAAACCTTTGAGACGCCCCTTATGTTTGCGGCCCTGTCCCACCTGGACAAGGTGTATCCCAAAGGCATGTCCGAAAGCGCAAAAGGGATGCTGGCTGCCGGGGGTGTGATGTGGGCCGGCATGGGAAGCGAGCAGGAGCTTGAGGAGATCACCGCCACCGGGGCAAAGACCATCAAGATCATCAAACCCCATGCGGACAATAAGGATATTTTCAGAAAGATAGAACACGCGGAAAAATGCGGATGCCTCGCGGTGGGCATTGACGTGGACCATTCATTTGACGGGTACGGGCATTTTGACGTGGTGCTCGGTGAGCACATGAAGCCCAAGGCCCTGGATGAGATACGGGATTTTGTCAAATCCACCAAACTGCCCTTCATTATCAAGGGTGTTTTGAGCGAACAGGATACCTATAAGTGCCTCAACGCCGGAATCCGGGGCATCGTGGTTTCCCACCACCACGGCAGGATCGACTATTCCCTGCCCCCTCTGCAAATTCTCCCCAAAATCGCGAAAATCGTGAACAAGCAGATCCCCATCTTTGTGGACTGCGGCATTGCCCGCGGCCTGGACGCTTTTAAAGCCATTGCCCTGGGGGCCACCGCCGTGAGTGTAGGCCGGGCTATCATGCCTCCCCTGGAAAAGGAAGGCGCCGCCGGAGTGACAAAGACCATTCAGAGCATGACCGCAGAGCTTGCAGGCGCCATGGCCTTCACCTGCTCCCCGGATATCCGTCACATCGACCCGGGTGTTATCTGGCACAAAAACAGTTAAATTGATCCCCGCAGTATTTTGATCTGACGCCGCACCTCATCGGGCGCCGGGCCGCCGGGAAGGCTCCGGGCCGCTACGCAGGCGGCGGGGGTCAGGGCCTGGTAGATGTCATCATCAAATAGTTCGGATCGTTTTTTAAGCTCCGGGAGTGTCCGCTCCGCAATGCTCCGCTGCCCCGCCTCGATGCAGTCCCGGACAATCAGGGCGGCAGCCCCGTGGGCCTTGCGGAAGGGCAGGCCCTTGCGGACCAGGTACTCCGCAGCGTCGGTGGCTTCCAGAAAACCGCCGATGCAGGCGGCCTTCATCCTTTCAGTATTGAATTTCGCCGAGGCCATCATCCCCCGGAACATCCGCAGGCAATTGCGGACCGTGTCCAGACTGTCAAAAAGGGCTTCCTTGTCCTCCTGGAGATCCTTGTCGTAGGCATAGGGCAGGCCCTTGAGGAGGGTCAATAGTGTTACTACGTTTCCGGTAGTCCGGGCCGCCTTGCCCCGGATAAGCTCCGCAAAGTCGGGGTTCTTTTTTTGGGGCATGATCGAAGAGCCGGTACTCCAGGCTTCCGCCAGATCGATAAATTTGAATTCCTCACTGGCCCAGATAACCACGTCCTCGCAGAACCGGGAGAGGTGGGTCTGAGTAATGGCGCAGGCAGCGGCCACTTCAATGGCAAAATCCCGGTCCGCCACGGAGTCCATGGAGTTGAGGGTTGGGCCGCGAAAACCAAGCGCCGCTGCAGTGGCATTCCTGTCCAGGGGGAGCCCCGTACCGGCAAGGGCGCCAGCTCCCAGGGGGCTTTCGTCCAGCCGCGCAAGGGCATCGGCAAAGCGGCCCAGGTCCCGGACCAGCCCGGCGCACCAGGCTGCAAGATGATGACCCAGGGTCACGGGCTGCGCCCGCTGTAAATGGGTGTAGCCGGGCATCACCGATTCGGCGTGCTTTTCGGCCTGATCCAGAAGCGCCCCAATAGTCTGTGCAAGTTCGGCCCGCAGCGCCGGTATTGTCCGCTTTAAGTAGAGCCGCAGGTCCAGGGCCACCTGATCGTTCCGGCTGCGCCCCGCATGGACCATCCGGCCCGCGTCCCCCAGCCGTTCGGTCAATATTCCTTCTATAATAGAGTGAATATCCTCGGCTTCCGGATCGATTGTCAGCGCCCCCGATTCCAGTTCCGCGGCGATCCGCCCAAGCTCCGCATCCAGAGCCTCTGCGGTCTCCGCCGGGATAATCCCCTGCTTGCCCAGCATGGCCGCATGGACGCGGCTTCCGGTGATATCATCAAAGGCAAGCCGCCGGTCCACCGCAATCGACGCCTGGAAGGCAAAAGCTTCGGCCTCGGGTTTCTCCGCCAAGCGCCCGGCCCAGAGGACAGAATTTACCGGCTTTACGGAATTTTTTTTGTTGTCCTGTTTATCACTCAAAGAAGTAACCCCTATTTTATCTGCGGAATGATTTTTGTCAGAAGGGCTGTTACCTTTGCGGCGTTTTCCGCAAAGACCTTCGACACCGCTTCCCAACTGACCGGCTTCTCGTCATTTTTCCATGAATCGTAATCGGTGCTCATGGCAAGCGCCGCATAGGGAATGCCCGCTTCATTGGCGAGAACCGTTTCTGTGGCAATCGACATGTTGATGATGTCCGCCCCCCAGGCACGGAACATGCGGGACTCGGCGCGGGTGGAGAACCGGGGGCCTTCGATGGTCACCACCGTTCCTTTTTCATGAAAACGATATTGCAGGTTTTTGCACTCATCGATCAAAATTTTACGCAGCTTACCGTCATAGGGGTCAGCCATGGCGCAATGAATCGGGTTATGGGGCTCAAAAATTTCGTGAAAGGTCATCTTCCGCTGTTTTGTAAAATCAATAAACTGATCGATGACCACGAGATCCCCCCGGCGGATCTCCTCCCGCAGTGATCCTACGGCGGTGGTTGCCACAATGTGGGTGCACCCGGCGGCTTTCAGGGCCGCGATATTGGCCCGGTAATTTACCTGTGTCGGCGGTATGGTATGCTCCCGCCCGTGGCGGCCCAAAAGCACCACCTCAACGCCGCCGATAGTTCCCCGCTTCAATGCCGATGACGGCGCTCCGTATACGGTGGTCACTTTTTCATCCTTTGGATTGGAAAAAATATCAGGATTGTCCAGTCCGCTTCCGCCGATAATACCGATTACCGCCATGTTTAAACTCCTTCCCGATTAATGATATTTGTTATACAATTCCATTACCAGCGCAAGGGCTTCATCAATTGAGGCGCCCCAGGTAATAAGCCCTTCGTCATGCCCGGCAAGTACAATCCACCCATGATCATTTTCTTTCGATTGCCCCAGAGCATTACTGATGGCCCGTGCCATCTCCGGCGTCCCATTGGCCGCGTCTTTCGGTGTGGATAAAAGATTATCCCGCAGCATCCCTGCGAAAATAGTTTTACTGTGAATATGAATCACACAGTCCGCCTTTGGGCAGGCGCGGTAAATAGCGCAGTGGCTCATGGATTCAGAAGATGCCTGAATGGGCCCAAAGGATATCACCCGGTTCCCTTCGATATCGCAGGAACGCACCAAACAATATTCATTCGGGGAAAGTTCCCGTTTGGCCCCGGTGGCGGTTCCGCTAATCAGAAACTCATCCCCCATCACACGGATACTCACATTACCAAAACCGATTCCGTTTGGATACACCCCGATTAGACCAAGATCAAAAAGTTTCGTCCGTGCATCATTCAGAACGGGCCAGAGGGGATGCTTCATCGCTTCCGCATGGGTATGCTCCGCTGTATACTTTACATAGCCTTCATCATTCATGTTCGTGTCCCTCCCGGATACAATCCCAGAATCCCCTGCTCCGAAGCTTCGCAGATTCCTTGTTCGCTTATCAGGCCGGTGATATACCGCGCCGGAGTTACATCAAAACCCCAGTTCCGCGCAGAAGTACTGTCCGGGCAGATCTGCACCGTTTCAATTGCGCCGCTTTTCGTCTTACCGCTTATGTACCGCACTTCCGCCGCATCCCGCTCTTCAATAGGAATTTCTTTAAGGCCGTCCCGCATATTAAAATCAAAAGTTGATGAGGGCAGGGCAACATAAAAGGGAACGTTGTTTTCCTTTGACGCCACAGCCTTGAGGTAGGTGCCGATTTTGTTTGCTGCGTCCCCGCAACGGGTCACCCGGTCCGCTCCGGTGATCACCATATCCACCATGCCGTGCTGCATTAAATGGCCCCCGGCATTGTCGGGAATAAGGTCATGCGGCACCCCGTGTCGGCCCAGTTCCCAGGCGGTGAGGCTTGCCCCCTGATTGCGGGGCCGGGTCTCGTCAACCCAGACGTGGACCTTAACGCCTGAGTCATGGGCCGCGTATAACGGGGACAGGGCCGAACCGTAATCCACAAAGGCAAGCCATCCGGCGTTGCAGTGGGTCAGGATGTTGACCGCTTCGCCTTTTTTCTTTGCGGCGATAGTCTTGATAATTTCCGCGCCGTGGAGCCCGATGCGGCGGCAGGAATCCGCGTCCTCATCGGCGATAGCCTGCGCCACAAGACGTATCTCTTCAACAGAGGTGCCAGGCACCATTTTAATCAACATGCGATCCACCGCCCAGGCCAGGTTGCTTGCGGTGGGCCGGGTATTTTTCAGTATCGCTGCGGAGCGGAGGATGTCCGCCTCAAAGGTCCCCTCCCCCGCCTCCAGGGCGGCAAGATACATGCCATAGGCCGCCGCTGCGCCGATAAGCCCGGCGCCCCGCACGTACATATCCTTGATGGCCCGGCGAACATCCTCAACGCTACGCAGATCAATAATCTCAAAAGCATGGGGCAGCGCCAGCTGGTTGATGATCTGCACAACGGTGTGGTCTGTCTCTTTGAGCCAAATGGTTCTATAGCGCCGCCCGTTTACATTCATTATTTCTTTGCCGCTTTTTCCGCAGCTTTACTGTTTTTCTGCATTAAAGCCCGCACCAGAACCGGGAGGCCGTAGAGCCGGATAAAGCCCCTGGCGTCGGCGTGGTTGTAGAGGTCACCGGTGGTAAAGCTGGCGATACTGGTGTTGTACAGCGAATAGGGGCTGGTGACCCCGGCGGCGCTGATTGAACCCTTGTAAAGTTTGAGCCGCACCTTGCCGGTGACGGTTTCCTGGGTAGAATCCACGAAGGCCGACAGGGCTTCCCGCAGAGGAGTAAACCAGAGGCCGCCGTAGATCACTTCCCCCATCTTCGCCGACACCGACTGCTTGAAGGCGTAGGTCTGCCGGTCAAGGCAGAGATGTTCCAGTTCCTGGTGGGCGTAGTAGAGGATGGCCCCGCCGGGGGTTTCGTAGACGCCGCGGCTCTTCATGCCCACCACCCGATTCTCCACCAGATCCACGAGGCCTACCCCGTTTGCGCCGCCGATTTTGTTCAGGGCGTAGATCAGTTCCACCCCGTCGAGTTTCTTACCGTTCACCGAAACCGGGACGCCCTTCTCAAATTCGATCTCCACGTATTCAGCCTTGTCGGGGGCCTTCTCCGGGGGGACGGTCATTTTGAGCATCCCCTCAAACTTGGGTTCGTTGGCGGGGTCCTCAAGCTCCAGACCCTCGTGGGAGATGTGCCAGAGGTTGTCATCCCGGCTATAGGAATCCGTCTTTTTCATGGGGACCGGGATATTCCGCTTTTCCAGGTATTCGATTTCCTCTTCCCGGCTCTTGATGTCCCAGGTCCGCCAGGGGGCGATAATCTCGATATCCGGGGCAAAGGCCATGATCCCCAAATCAAAGCGCACCTGATCGTTCCCCTTGCCGGTAGCCCCGTGGGCGATGGCCACGGCCTTTTCCTTCCGGGCATAGTCCACCAGAACCTTGGCAATAAGGGGCCGAGCGGTGCTGGTGCCCAAAAGGTACTTGTCCTCGTAGAGGGCGTTGGCCTTGAGGGCGGGCCACACATAGTCCTCAACGTATTCCCTCTTGACATCCGCCACATAACAGGAAAGGGCCCCCGTATCCAGAGCCCGCTGTTTGATGGTCTTCCAGTCCGCCTCCTGGCCCACATCCACGCAGACCGCCACAATGTCGCAGTCGTAGTTTTCCTTGAGCCAGGGGATGATCACCGTGGTATCCAGCCCGCCCGAATAGGCGAGAACGATTTTCTTTTTCATAGAATTCTCCATTGCAGGGTTTATTTGATATACTACCATAGAGAGGGGAATCGTGTTAATCAGCCGGGGCTGCTGCCAGGACTCCTGCCCATTAGAGCTTGTTCGTTTTAAACCGGAAATGTTCCGCAAGATCATGCATGGCGGTATCAAAACTGTAGAGGTTTATGTTTTCACCGTTGTTGGCTTCCCGGTAACTGAGGGCGGTCGTTATATGGATGGCGTCCAGGGCACGGCATTTTGCCAAGTCCTTGTTCAGATAGATTGATTTTTCCAGTTTTTCACTGATTATCCGGTAACTTGCCTCATTAAGATATTCATCCAGCTCTCTTGATTTTTCACTTAACCAGTTACCGGGCAATTTCGCTTTGTTATACTCGTACATTCTTCGCAGGGATACAACCGATTCAATTTTCAATAATATGGAACTGACCCGGTTTGTCGCTTCTGCCCAATAAGAATAAGCCTCTTCCCGCCGGCCTTCTTCAAACAGTATTGCCAGAAGAACCGATGAGTCAAAATAGCTTACCACGGAAACCGGTCCGCCCGGACTTCATCCAGGATTGCTTTATAATCTATGCTTTTTTCTGCTTCCGTTATTTTGGGCGGTTTTGCGATGGACTTTCTCCGCTTTGCCAGTATCACTTCCCCTTCTTTGCTTAATTCAACCAGCTTTTGCTCAAAGGGGGTAAGGGCCTCCTGTTTTTGAGGGGTCGATATTTCCGCGATGATCTTGTTATGCTCCGTCACAATGACCGTCTCGCCATCCTTAACGTATTGAAGGTATTGGGAAAGCCGGTCCTTTAAGTTTCTGACGCCTACGGTAATCATATTAAAAATATGGCCCTTATGGCTATAATTATCAATCTTTTTTGGTTTCAGGCCGGGGGCCCTTTGGCTGCAATTTCAAAAGCTGGTCTATAAAGTGCAGGACAAAGTCCTTATAGTCCGGGTTAAGCTCCCGGAAGGTGATGATCATCTGTTCCAGCTTTTCGTCCGGCTTGTTGTCAAACATTTCCCCCTCGCCGGACTCCAGCCAGCGCCGTGAAACCCCGTATTTTGTGGAGATAAGCTCGATAATGCGGTCATTGGCCTTACGGTTTTCAAGTTCAATTTCCGCATAATAGCCGTTACTCAGGTAAATTCCCCTGGAAAAATTGATTTGCGATAATTTTAAAGTTTTGCGGGCCTCTTTTATCCGTTTATTGACCGACATTAGGCATCCTTCCCGGTATCTTCCTTAAGGATAGCATAAAAATACTCTCAAAAACAAGGTGGAAAATCTTTATAAAAGAGAATTTAATCTTGACAATTTCTCATATCAAGTATTAAAATACTTGATATGAATATCTGAAAGGAATCATAATGACAGAAGCGGAAGCAGGAAAGCTTGAGCGTTTATGTAATGGTTTTTCCGCATTGACCGATGAAAACAAGCTGGCCGCCCTTGCGGTTTCAAAGGCCCTTTTGACATTCCGGCGGCCCGGAGCGGTGCCGGAGGATAAGGGGCTGTGTAAAGGATGCGGCCCATGCCTAATCCCGCAGACCGGAAAGGCTGATCTGGCGTTATATGACAGATCAGGCGGACTAAATTAAAGATGGTATCCGCTTATGCGGTATACAGACAAAAAAGACAGCAGGAGGCTTCATAATGAAGCGAAAAGATTTTTTTGTACAAGCTGCCCGCAGGGCAGCAGGAATGGCGGCGTTTGCGCTGGTATTGGGATTGGTGGTAGCCGGTTGTACGTCTGCACCAAAGAAATCGTCTACAGCAAAAGCGCCCGTAGCGTTAAGCCCCAATTTAGAGGAAAATCTGCGCAAGTACATGGGTCCTCAGCCGCAAACTTGGGGGCCTGATGATGACCGGTACGATGTGGCTGTATACTTTTTGGATACTCTTCGTTTCGAAGCATTTAAGACTGAACTGGAAGCATTGGGTGAATATAAGCAAGATGGCAGTGGAACATACACCCGCGACTGGGACAAGGGAAAGACCTTTGCAAGGTTGGGCGCCTGGCCGGATGGCAGATTAGAATTGACTCTTGCCAAGGCAAACAATTCTACTTCTGATTATAAGTATACCAAAAATCCCCAAGCGTCAGGGGAAAAGCTGGATGAACTTCTGCGCAAGTACACGGGGCCGCAGCTACAAACCTGGGGTGACGGTGCGAATGCGGAAGAGGTTTCTGTTTACTTTTTAGACCCTCTTCATTTTGAAGCATTTAAGGCTGAACTGGACGCAGAGGATGAGTATATGCAATTCTGGAGCCGGAATGACATTCGAGACTGGGATACGGGAAAGACCTATGTTAATTTTGCTGTCAGGCCTAACGGTTCTTTCGAGTTGGAACTCTGCAAGGAAGACAATTCCCGTTCAAATTATCGCTATGGAAAAGTTTTTCAAGCGGCGCCAGTGTCTAATCCTGTAGTGTTAGGGCCTCAGTTAGCGGAAAGTCTGCGCAAGTACATGGGGGGAGCTCAACCGGAAAAATGGGATGATGAAGAGGTTACTGTTTACTATTTGGATCCTTCCCGTTTTAAAGCATTTAGAGCCGAGCTGGATGCATTAGGTGAATATCAGCAAACTGACGGCTGGTATAATGATAATCGCGACTGGGAAACGGGAAAGACCTTTGCAAGGTGGGCTGTCCGGTCTGACGGCAGGTCAGAGTTGGCGCTCTATCAGGCTGACAATTCTGAATTTGGGTCTCATTATACAAAAAATCCGCAAGTGTCCGGGGAAAAGTTGACTGAACTTCTGCGCAAGTATGCGGCTCCGAAGCCGACAACCTGGGATGATGGTACACCAGGTGCTGATTACCATTTAGATTCTTCCCGTTTTGAAGCATTAAGAGCTGAAATAAGGGCAGGGGGTGAATATTTTCTATTTGATAGTTGGATTCTCGATGCTCGCGGCTGGGACCTGGGAAAGAGCTGGTCAAAAATGAAGGCCACCAATGGTAAGGTTTTTTTGGAGATCGGCAGGGAAGACAATTCCTTTGTCCAGTATAAGTATAAGGCATACAGCGGCCCCCTAAAAACGGTTAAAATAAATGGTTATAGTAGTTCGCAAGGCATAACCACCGTTTATCAGCTGGCGCTGTTTCAGGAAGCTCCGGCGGCTAAGGACGATCATCCTGCTTCTGCGCGTGCAGGATCAGATATCAACGGTCAGACCATCACTTATACCTTGGTAAACGGGGAAGATGGTTGGCGGGACGATCCGGTGCCTTTTACGGGAACCGGGAAATTCTATATCCAGCTCCACGTTGCTCCTGCTAAAAATGACAAGTCTTTAAGCGGAGCAAGATACTTCTATTCGGCGGACGGCATAAATCCAACACCGGTTGACATCATGGATGAAGCAACGGTGCTTGAATGGTCAAAATTTATTTGGTTTGAAGACGTCGGCTGGGGTTGATCGAAAGCGCATGGCGTATTCCAACGCAAGAAATAGCGGCCTAAGGGGGGCCTCAGCAGGCCGCCCTTAGGCGGGCAACGCAATGGTGCCTGTCACTCTTTTAATCATAGATTCTGCCCACAAACCAGATTGGTAATCCTCTTCTTTGGCCAGAGTGGAACCTCGCTTATTACTTCTCGCTTTTTATCTTTTCGGTAAATAACTACGGGGGTATCGAAAGAGTTATCGAATATCGTACATGTTTCGCAGATCGATAGTAACTCCGGTAGATTTACAAGGGACTTCTCATATCTTGATCTTATTTTTTCAATGGGAACATCATGACCACCCTCTGAGACACGACTTTTTACACGTAGTATGTTAATCTCTACGCTTGCGGTTAAAACAAAAATACATTCGATAGTATATCCAGCCAGCTTTGCACGGCGCAATAATTCAAGATTTCGGTTCGTAGACAAGACTGTTTCAAAGGTGAAGTCTGCTCCCGATTCAAGGCAAAACTCCCTCAACCGCTCTGCTTCCCTTGCCGCGTCTATATCCGAACATCTGCTTTGGGCTTTAATATCATCTGCATTGATATAGGTGCCGATGATTTTTATGCCCTTTGCTACTGTACTCTTACCGGAACCGTTCGGACCGGCAAACACAAGGAGACGCGGGCTACTTTCCAGGTTCGTAATCTCTCCGCCCATCGGGGTATTCCAAATATGGACGTTCGGTATCTGCATCGAACCGTGCCACAGGTAAGCCGGCTGCGTGTTTGCGCGCTATCGCCGACCTAACTTCTTTTCCAAAAGCAGCCTCCATCTCAGCTGCTTCTTCACCGATTTGCTGTGCCCTTGAAATTGTCAGGGGAAACGGTATGCCCTTATCTGCAACAACTCTACGCAGATAAATATTGATACCATCAGATATATTTAGACCAATTTTTTCAAAAACATCTTCCGCTTCACGTTTTAATTCATTATCAACCCGGATGTTTATTCGGGAATTTTGTGTTTTAACGCTTTTTATTTGCATCGTTTGTCCTCTATTTCTTATACTATTATATCCCATTGTACGTACTATGTCAACCGAAATATGCTCATCCCCGTCCAAAACTTCGCCGATAGGCAAAATCCTGAGCGGGCTCTTGCTTACCGGTCCAGCCCCAGCCGCCGGAACTGTTCCCGCGGGGCGTCATTTTCTTTCATCAGGGCGATGAGTTTTTCCCGCATCATTTTTTCCAGGGCCGGATTGTCCTTAATGGGATGGAGCTGTTCAGGATCAGTATCAAGATCGAAAAGCAGGTCCCCGAAACGCCATGCCGCCTGCGGGGCCATTGATTCAAAACGCATCAGGGGCATATCTTTGGTGAACGAAAAGGGCGGGGCCTTTTCCATGGTTTTTATTTCCGCCGGGAAAAAGAGACAGTTCATGTGGGCCGGCATAAGGGTGTATTCGTAAAGGGGGCGGTTCGATTCCGCTGCCGGGGCTTTCATGTAAACATAGCGTCCGTCGGTGCAGCACACATATCCGCCGTGGACGCCGAATAATCCCGCATCCCGGACAGAAGTGTTTTCCGCGATCAGGGGGGCAAGGGATTTTCCTTCCATGTCCGGGGTCGGCTCTATGTTGAAAAAATCCAGGATCGTTACCGGGAGATCGATGGTCTGTACCAGGCCGGAGCGGGTCTCGTCTTTTTTGCCGTACCGCGGGTCCCAGATAAAGAGGGGGGTATGGACGATCTCGTTGTATTGGGGCATGTAGTTTTTTGCCCAGAATCCGTGTTCACCCAAAAGATACCCGTGATCGGTATTTACGATGAGCATGGTATCCTTCCATAAATCAAGCCGGTCAAAAAGATCCAGGACCTTTCCCAAATAGTGATCGCACATGCTTAAAAGGGCGAAATAGGATCGCCTCGCTTCGGCAATCTCATCCGGGCTTTCAATGACCGGGGCGTAATCGGGCCAGTCAAAGCGGGGGCCGGAATAATCCGAAGGGTAGAGGTCCCGGTATTTCTGATAACTGAAAAAAGGTTCGTGGGGATCAAAGGTTTCAAGCTGCAAAAACCATGAATCCCTATGGGCGTTGGTATTGATGAATTCCATTCCCGCCTTAAAGGTCAGCGCCTGGGGATGATACTCTTCATCTTTCAGATAACTGCGGTTCACAATGTCCTGATCATAGAGATCCTTCCGCATGCCCTTAAAGGGGACAAGGTTCGGATCAGTATCACCGATGCCGCCTGCGACGCCCTTCCAGGGGTCCCCTTCCTGCCCGCGGAAATTTTCCCAGGTACTGTAACGGGTATGATAGGTTGCGCCCCCGTCTTCCCAATAGTGGGTATGATCGCTTGCAAGATGGCTGTGGATATTATGTTGGTCCAGTATCTGGGGCATGGAATCGTCAAAGGGTTCCAAAGGGCCCCAGCTCCGGTGGAGAAAATTGCAGCGCCCTGTGTGGAGTTCCCGCCGGGCGGGCATACAGGGCAGGCTCCCCGCATAACAGTTTTCAAAACGGATAGTATGTTCTGCGAGCCGGGAAAAATTTGGGGTAATAGTATTACTGCACCCATAGGGATTGAGGAAGCGCCGGTTCAAAGAATCGAACATGATCATTACCGCTTTCACAGTGCCCGCTCCTTTTTTGCGGCCCAATCTTTTTCCAGGGCCGCCCTCCACTCCTCCGCCGCAGTGCGGAGTTCCTGGGTTATTTCCGGCAGTAAGGCGGATAAATTTTTTGATTCGCTTATATCTGTTGAGATGTCAGACAGAAACACTGTTTCTGCGCACTTCCCTTCTTCCGCCAATACGCCGTTGAGTACCAGTTTGTAATTCCCTTTCCGTACCGCGGTTTGTTTATCCATTTCCCAGAAGATCATTTCGTGGGGGGATGGCTCATTGTGCAGTATCATGGGAAGTATGTCTTTCCCGTTCAGCTGATATTCTGCGGGGTTTCCCCCTGCGATGCTTAAGAGTGTGGGGAAGATATCCATTGCCGCCACCGCTTCGGTGATAACCGTACCGGGCTTCACGCCCCCTGCGGGCCAGGAGAATATTCCCGGCACCCGGATGCCCCCTTCAAAGAGGCTGAATTTGTGGCCCTTGAATTTCCCCGCGGAACCGCCGTAATAGAAATCTTCCCGCCCGTCCATAAAATTACGGGATTCCCGTGAGGGGCCGTTGTCGCTCTGAAAATAGATCACCGTGTTTTCCAGCTGCCCCTGCCGTTCCAGTTCTTCCATGATGGAACCGATGCCGTCATCCACGGCGCTGATCATGGCGGCCATCATCTGCCTGTCCCAGGGTAAATGGGCAAAGCGGTCCCGGTATTTTTTGGGGGCATGCATGGGGTAATGGGGGGCGTTGTAGCCCAGATAAAGATAAAAGGGTTTCTGCGTTTTGGACTGTTGACGGATATATTCAACCGCCTTATCGCTTATGAGATCGGTAAAATATTTTCCATCTTCGTTTATCTCTTCGTTGTTTTCCCATAGATCATGGCTGGGATTGGTATGGCCGTCCGCCATGCCCCAATAGAAAACGTGTGAATAGTAATCAATGCAGCCGGCCATGAAGCCGTAGAAATAATCAAAACCATTTTGATTGGGCCGGCATTCGTGGGTCAGCCCCAGATGCCATTTGCCGATAAGCCCCGTGGCATAGCCCTGCTTTTTAAGGGCCGCCGCTATGGTCGGCGCCGCTTGGGTAAGGCCGGTGGTTGTGCGGCGGCCTGCAAGGATGGCGCGTACCCCCGCATAAGCGGGATAACGTCCGGTGAGCAGGGCGGCCCGTGAGGGCGAACAGACCGGGCTGTTGGAATAGAGGCATTCAAAACGCGCCCCGGACGCCGCAAGCCGGTCGAAGTTGGGACTAATAATATCTTCGCTGCCCATGCAGCTTAGATCGCCGTAACCCTGATCGTCGGTAACGATGGTAATGATGTTGGGTCTGCCCTTCACGGCTGTCCTCCATTGGCATACATTGCCGCGTTAACCAGCGGCCTGGCTTCGGTTTTGCCTTCATACAGATAACATTTAACCCGGCGCTTCCCAAAAAGAAATTCCGGGGGTTCAGAATTGAAACACCGATCCTCCGCTTTCGGACAGCGGTTACAGAACATGCACTGGGCTTTGCCGCTGATAAGGTCCGGGTTATCTTCCTTTGCCTCGATCAATATTTTTTCATTGCGGAAGGGCTCGGGTGTGCTGCTTAAAAGAAGGATCGTATAGGGATGAAAGGGCCCTTCGATCATCTCGTCAATTTCGCCGTATTCAACGCAGGTTCCCGCGTACATCACCGCCATGTGATCCGCCATGTAGCGGGCGGAGGCAAGGTTGTGGGTAATGTACATCATGGTCAGGCGCTGTTTCTCCTTAAGTTCTATCAACAGGTTCATTATATCAATACCGATGGAAACGTCCAGCATGGAAGTGGGCTCGTCGGCGACAATGATTGAGGGGTTTACCGCCAAAGCCCGTGCGATAACAATACGCTGGCGCTGGCCCCCGGAAAGCTGGGCCGGGTGCTTGGTGATAAAATCCTCCGCCGGGGTAAGGCCCACCATTTCCAGAAGCCCAATTACCTTTTTGCGGATATCCCCGCGGTTCGCAGCTTTACTGTGCAGGGTGACCGCCCGGATAATAATGTCCCCCACCGAATGGGAGGGGTTAAGACTGCCGAAGGGGTCCTGAAAGATCATCTGTATCCTGCTGCGAAAATCCCGCAGGGCCTTCCTGCCCTTTTCCCCGGCAATGGGTTTGCCGTCCACCAGTATGTCCCCGGAACTGGGCTCGTGGAGTTTCATCAGCAGCCGGGCAAGGGTGGTTTTTCCGCAGCCCGATTCCCCCACCACCGCCAGGGTCTGGCCTTCCTGAATGGAAAAACTTACATTGGATACGGCGTGGAGCTGTTTGCGCTCAAATAGTTTTCCCTTAACCGGAAAATTTTTGCACACATTCCGGTATTCGATCTTATTCATTTTTTCCTCCGGAAACTCCCCCAAAATGACAGGCGCAGAAGTGCCCGTTTCCCAGGTCTTCAAAACCGGGACTCTCCTGCCCGCAGATTTCTTTTCCCTGCTTACACCGGGGATAAAAGAGGCAGCCCGCAGGGGGGGTGATCAGATCCGGAACACTGCCGGGAATGCCGGAAAGTTTTTTCTTTTCTCCCAAAAGGGACGGGAAGGCCCGCAGCAGTCCCCGGGTATAGGGATGGCCTGCGCCGTTTTTCAGTATTTCTACGGGGGAAAGTTCCACCATTTTGCCCGCGTACATGATACCGATGCGGTCGCATATTTCCAGCATCAGGGGCAGATCGTGGGTAATGAACATGATGGAAAAACCCATCCTGTTTTTCAGTTCCATAATTTTTCTGATAATGTTGTACTGTACCACCACGTCAAGGGCGGTGGTGGGTTCGTCAAAGATGATAAGGTCCGGGTTCAGCGCCATGGCCATGGCTATTACCACCCGCTGCCGCATTCCGCCTGATAATTCATGGGGATAGGCGGCAATACGATTTTTGTCGATGTTGACCAGGGCAAGAAGTTCCGCGGCCCGTTCAAGGGCCCCTTTGCCGCTGATCTGCTGGTGGGCCATGATGGCATCGCAGAGCTGGCTGCCGATGCTTATGACCGGATTCAGATTGTTCATGGCGCTCTGCAAAACCATGGATGTTTTTTCCCAGCGGAAAAGCCTGAGTTCTTCATCCCCAAAGGACAGGATATTCGTTCCCCTGAAATTAACTTCCCCGCTGCTGATCCGGGCGGCGCCCTTGAGGAGCCGCATGATCGCAAAGGCGATGGTCGATTTTCCGCAGCCCGATTCCCCGGCAAGGCCGAAAAATTCCCCCCGGTGAATGGTGAAGTTAACGTTTGATACCGCCTTGAGCTGTCCCCGTGGGGCGGCATATTCAACGCTGATGTTCTTTACTTCCAGCAAAGCTTCCTGCATGGTAGATCCTTTACAGTTTTACTGAACCGCCGCGATCCCCGGCGTAAATGTCCAAAAAAGAATTTCCTATCAGCATGAAGCTGTAGCCCAGTGTGGCGATGCAGAGTCCCGGGGGGATCATCCACCACCAGGCGTTGTAGATAATGGCGCTGTTATCAAAGGCGACGGAGAGCATTTTCCCCCAGCTTATCAATGTCGGGTCCCCGATGCCCAAAAAACTCATGGACGCTTCGGTAAGCATGGAAGCGGTGATGACCATGACCATGTTTGCGGTTACCACGGGAAAAATATTCGGCAGTATTTCGCTGAACATGATCTCAAGGGGGCCCATGCCCAGGGCCTTCGCGGCATCCACATAATCACGTTTTGATTCAGATAATGTTTGGGAACGGATGCTCCGGGCCATCCAGAGCCAGCTTAATGCGCCGATGATCAGAATGGTCCCCAGTATCCGCATGTCCTTAACAAAGGATGCAATCACTATCATTACCGCCAGGGTCGGGATGACCAGCAGTACATCTACGATCCGCATCAGCACTTCACCGATAATGCCGCCCAGGTAGCCTGATATCAAACCAACCGCAATGCCGATAAGGCTGGTGAGGAGCCCGGCGAAAATACCGACCAGCATGGTCACCCGGGTGCCGTATACCACCTGGGAAAACAGATCCTGACCATAACTGTTTACCCCCAGCAGATGGGCCGGGGAAGGTTTTTCCCAAGGGTTGAATTCAATGGACCGGGGATTATAGGGGGCAATGACCGGGGCGAAGATAGCCACCAGCACAAAAAACAAAATGATCCCGACGCCGATTTTCGCCTTGGTATTGGTTAAAAGATATTTCCTGAACATCCCTTCCTCCTTAGGAAAGCGCCACACGGGGGTCAAGCAGGGGATAAACAAGATCCGCCAGAAGATTCATCGCCACCACACAGACGGCGATGATCGCAAAGCAGCCCTGTATCAGGGGATAATCCTGATTGTAAATGGCGTTCATGATGGTGAGCCCGATTCCGGGATAGGAAAAGATAATCTCCGTGGTAATGGCCCCGCCGACGGCTGAACCCAGGCTCAGCATGAGCCCGGTAAAGGAAGGCAGCAGCGCATTACGCAGGGCATACTTCATCAGTATTTTGCTGCGTTTAAGCCCCTTTGCCTGTGCAAGGGTGATATAATCTTCAGAAAAAATTTGCAGGATATTGCTCCGCATCATTACCATTCTTCCCGCCAGTGATACTACGATCAGGGACAGGACCGGCAAAAATGCGTGATAGCAGATCGGGCCGATAAGGAGATACCAGGGTGTGCCCGGCGGAATGCCCACCGGCATGGCCTGGGCCATGGGAAACCACCCGAGGTAAAAACTCAAACTCATAAGGATGATCATTCCCACAAAGAAGTAGGGGGTGGACTGGATATAGAAGGACACACCCACAACGATCTGATCAAAAACCTTCCCCTGTTTTAAGGCGGCCAGGGTCCCCAATATCCAGGCAACTGCGAAGGATATCAGGGTGGATGACAGAACAATTAACAGGGTCCAGGGAATTGCCCGTGTAATGATGCTTGCCACGGGGACCGGAAACATACTAAAGGAAAGGCCAAGGTTGCCCCGGAACAGCTGTGCGAGATACCGGAGGTACTGTTCAAGGACCCCCTTGTCCAGCCCGAACTGTTCCCGCAGTGATGCTGCGTATTCCCGGGACCCCATGGCAACGGTACTTGCGATATACTCCGTTGGGTCACCGCCCATGACCCGGGGGAGCATAAAGTTTATCGTAAGCGCTACCCAGAGGGTGAATACCGCGCCGGCAATTCTTTTCAGAACATAGCTTAGTTTGATATTACCCACCGCGCTTACCCCTTATTTGTTCTCGTAAACGTTGATGATCGCCCGTGCGCTGAAAATCGGCGCATCCTCCGCCCAGCCGCCGTAGCGTCCGCCGTCGTAGTAGGGGTTATGTCCCCCCAGATTGTACATCGGGAGGAAGGGTGCATCGTTGATGAGAATATCCTGAATGCGGCCGTACAGTTCCTTCTGCTTTGCCGCATCGGCCACGCCGGAAACTTCGTCAAGCAGGGCGTCCACCTGGGCATTGCGGTAACGGAAGTAATTGGTTCCCACCGTGGCCTGTCCGGTCGGCGCGGTCCGGGACGAATGGAAGGAAGTGTTCAGCGCTGCATAGGGGTCCGCCGGGAAACCGATGCCGTTCTGCAGCAGGTTGTAGCGGCCGTTTTGCAGGAGCTGGGTTAATTCCGCCCAGGTTGCGAGCCGGGGAATAATTTCAATCCCGATATTGAGAAGCCACTGCTGGATCATCCCTGCTTCCATCTGCTGGGCAGGGGCGCCTGAAGCATTATGATAAGTAAAGGAAAGCCGCTTCCCGTTTTTCTGGAAGATGCCGTCCGCCCCTTTGGTGTAACCGGCCTGCTGTAATATGGCCTGGGCGCCCGCCGGATCGTAGACATGGGGCTTCCTGGCTTCCTCGCTTAAAAGTTCGCCGAAGATGGGGGGCAGCCAGCCTTCGCTGGAGGGGAACACGCCGTTGTATTCACCCCGGGTGATAAGGTCGGTAACGTTGACGGCCATGCGCATGGCCCTGCGGACATTCACATCCGCAAGCAGTTCGTTTTCCAGATTCATGGCAACCACAAAATTGCTCAAACCGGCATATATCTGCATTTTGGCATTGGGTTTGCTTAAAAATTCCGGCATATTCGGCATGGCAAAGGTACCGCAGGTTGCGTGGATATCGCCCCTCAGCAGGCCGAGGGTTAAGTTCGCCGCGTTGTTATAGATCCGGATAATGAGGTTATCAACCTTGGGCGCTCCCCGCCAGAAGTTCTTGTTCGCCTTGAACTGTATATCGGTTCCTGTGTTATAGGCGCTCCACACAAAGGGCCCGGACCCTACCGGAGTCGGGTTCAGAAATTCCGTCCTGGAGCCCAGGGGTTCCCAGATATGTTTGGGAACAATGAAGATGTCGCCGGTATAGAAAGGCAGGGAGGTAAAACTTTGGGAAAGTTTAAAGATAACCTTGTTCCCTTCGGCGCTTACCGAAGTAATCCTGTCCCCAAGGGAAAAACGATCCGTCACGGGTTCATTTTTTAAAACATTGTAGGTAAAGGCCACATCAGCGGCGGTAACCGGCTGGCCGTCGTGCCAGACATCCCCGGAGCGGATCGTAAAGGTCAGGGTCAGGAAATCACTGCTCCATTCATAACCGGTGGCAATTTCCGGTTCAAGCTCCCCTGAAATGGGGTTGAAAAACATGAGCCTTTCATATATGAAGTTCAGGACATTGCCGTTCGTGTTGGCGGGGAAAAAGGGGTTTTTTGCC
>BOBW01000012.1 GCA_026002595.1 Spirochaetia bacterium
GGGAATTATATTCTTTGTTCATGTATTACCTCCTTCTTGCTTGATCCTTTATATCATAAGGGATTATCTTATGTCAACATTTTTAGGCCGTGGGGGCGGTAACATAGACAGTACCCCTTCCCTGGCCTATCATAATTATGATTTTCTCGTCCCGCAGGTATTGTAAATCTTTTTTCATGGTCCCTTCCGGTATATTGGGAAAATGAAGGGCCAGATCACTGAATTTAAGCGGCTGCTGTCCATCAATAAAATCCCGAATCAGCATTTGCCGGTCATTGAGGTAGCCGCCCCTGGATTTAAAGAGGCTGTATTTTTGATCCAGCTTTTCGGTCAGCGCTTTAAGGCTTTCCAGAAAAAAGATAAGCCATGCATGGATTCGTTCCTGCTCCGTCCCCCGGTTCCGCTGTCCGTCCATGAGCGCCTCATAGTATTCCGTTTTATGGGCCTCGATATGATTTTCAAAGGAGATATATTGAATAAAGCCGTACCCGTGCTGCAAAAGACATAAGGTGGTAAGCAGCCGGGATAACCGGCCGTTGCCGTCCTGAAAGGGGTGGATGCTTAAAAATTCGTAGATAAAAAAAGCGATAAGCAAAAGCGGATGGATAGTTTGCTCTTCAAATTGGCGGTTTGTCCACGCGGTAAGTTCATACATTTCCCCCTCTACCAGAGCGGGTTCGGTGGTCGCGAAGATGAGCCGCTGCTTTCCATCGGGATAGGTTGCGGCAACCTGGTTGGAAAGACTCTTATAATTTCCCCGGTGCCGGGTGTCTTTGTCGCTATACTTCAATAAAAGCTGATGGAGCTGCTTTATATAGCTTTCCGATAGTTTGATTCCCCCATAATTTTCGTAGATCAATTCCAGAACATCGTAATATCCCACAACTTCCTGTTCGTCACGGGTCTGCATTTTGGTGATCTTGATATTTTTGAGCAGTTCCCGGATTTCATCATCCTCCAGGCGTGAGCCCTCTATACGGGTCGATGAGCCGATACTTTGGGCGGTCGCCATAATTCGCAGTTCCCTGAGATACCGGTTTTCCCGTTTTTCAACGATATTCCACTCCCCCTTATAGTGGTCGATATGGGCAATAAGCCTGAGTATCCTCTGGTTTGTTTCAAAATCCGCATTGAGCTTCTCTATTGGGTTATCCATATTGTATCCACATTATATCCGTAACTGTTGTGAAAAATCAACTATATCCATATTGTATCCATAAATTAGCCATAATCGCCCGGTGTGCTTACTTGATCAGTCCCCGGGCCGCCGAAATGGTCCCCCCGTGGAGGCCTGAAACATCGTTGGTGATGATCATGGCGCCGCCGTCAATGCGGTGTATCTCCCGGATGATCTCGTCCTTGCCTTTGCGGTTGGCAAAGATCATCAGCACCGTCTTGTCAGAATCCCGGCCATGGGCGTCCATGGTGGTAACCGCGTAGCCCTTTTCCCGCAGGAGGCCCGTCACCGTAGCACTGTTTTCCTTTGCCACAATGGTCTGGATCAGCACCTTTCCCAGGGCGATAAAATTTTCTATCCGGGAGCCGACATAGACCCCCAAAGAAAAGCCGATGCTGTACACGATGCCCTTGATCGGCGCATCGGTAATCCCCGTGATCACCCGTGAGGCGATAAAGGTCCACAGGAGAATTTCAAAAAACGAGAGGAGGGTGCCTTCCCGGCGGTAGCCCTTGTTGATAAGGATTCCCCGCACGGTGCCCAGGGAAACCTCTACAACCTTGGAAACAAAGATAAGGGCAAGTTCCAGGGCGGGGGCGGCGGTAAGAAAATTGATGATCTGTTCCATAGGCCCACTATAACCTTGAAGGTATTAACAGACAAGCGAAAATTTGGTATATTCACCTTATGCTAACAGTACAGAACGTAACCAAAACCTACGGCTCCAGGAAAGCGGTGGATGACATCAGTTTTACCCTGGGGGATCACGGGATTCTGGGCTTCCTCGGCCCCAATGGGGCGGGGAAGTCCACCACCATGAACATCATCGCCGGGTATACCTCATCCGCATCGGGAACGGTGACGGTGAACGGCCATGAAATTCTGGATGACCCCATCGGGGCCAAGAAGAATGTGGGCTACCTCCCCGAACGGCCGCCCCTTTACCCGGACATGACGGTAAAGGCCTACCTTTCCTTCATGTTTGATCTGAAAAAGATTGGCCTTCCCAAAAAGGATCATATCGATGAGATCTGCGGCGCGGTGGGCCTGGGCCCGATGCAGGAGCGGATCATCAAGAACCTGTCCAAGGGCTACCAGCAGCGGGTGGGGCTGGCACAGGCCATGCTGGGAAACCCCGGCCTCCTCATCCTGGATGAACCCACGGTAGGGCTCGACCCGGTGCAGATCCTGGAAATCCGCAGCCTTATCCGGGAATTGGGGAAAAAGTCCGCAGTGATCTTTTCTTCCCATATATTACAGGAAGTCCAAGCCGTGGCGGACCGGATCATCGTGATCAACAACGGGGTCCTTATCGCCGACGACACACTGGAAAATCTGTCGAAGGCAACGGGTGACGATAACCGGCTGCTCCTCACCGTGGAAGGCTCCGTGGACGGGCTGCAAAAGCTTTTCCGGGAACTGCCGGGCCTGAGATCCGCGAAACTGCTGGGCGGCGCCGAAGAGGCAAGGGGGGCCGCAGGCGCTGCCTTTGACTTCGCCCTGGAAAGCGAGGCCGGAAAGGATATCCGGCGGGAACTTTTCCGCTGCCTTGCGGAAAAGGGCTGGCCCATTCTGTCCCTGCGGAAAAGCGGGATGTCCCTGGAGGACGCCTTTATCAGAATTACCGCAGGGGATAACGCCGCCCTGTCCGCCCTTGCGGGGGCGAATGCGGAATCAGGCGAAAAGGAAGGTGACGAATAATGGCCGCGATTATCAGGCGGGAACTTGCCGCCTATTTTACTTCACCCATCGGGTATGTGTACCTTGGGGTGTTTTATTTTCTTTCGGGATACTTTTTCTTTGCGGGGGTGCTGTTCGGTAACAGTACGGTGATGACCCCGGTGTTTCAGTCACTGATAAACATCGTCATGTTCCTTACCCCCATACTGACCATGCGGCTCATGTCCGAGGACCGGCGGCACAAGACGGATCAGGCGCTGCTCACCGCGCCCATCACATTGGGGGCCATTGCGGGGAGCAAGTTCCTTGCCGCCGCTGCGGTGTATACCGCAGGGATTTCCGTCACCCTGGTGTACGCGGTGGTCCTGAGTTTTTTTGGTACGGTAAACTGGCCCCTGGTTTGGGGAAGTTATATCGGCATCCTTCTTTTGGGTTTTGCGTTCATCGCGATGGGGCAGTTCATTTCGTCCCTTACGGAAAACCAGGCTATCGCCGCCATCGGCAGCTTTACTGCGGTGCTGGCCTGCTTCCTGTTGGACGCCCTGTCCTCGGTCGTCCCCTATCAATGGCTCGCTGCGGCGCTGCGGGGGATTTCATTTGTCAGAAGATATACACCCATTACCAGTGGTATTTTGGGGTTTGCAAATCTGTTTTTCTTCATCAGCGTCTGCGGAATATTTCTGTTCCTGACGAGCAGGGCGCTTGAAAAGAGAAGGTGGAGTTAATAATGGCCTTTAAGATGCCGGGTAATCCCTTCAAGAACCGGAACGTCCGCTACGGGACCGTTTCCGTTATCATCACCCTGACGGTGATCCTTTTTATCGTGCTGCTGAATGCGGCCCTTGGCGCCCTGTTCAACAGGTATCCCCTGAATATTGATCTTACCGAGGATCAGATCTTTGAAGTCTCCGAGGACACAAAAAAGTTTCTTTCATCCCTGGAGGATGATATCACCATTTATGTGCTGAATACGGAGGATCGTTTTGCCGGCAGCAGCCCTGCGGAATATTTTATTCAGGCAAACGAGGTGATCAATAAATACCGGCAGCTTTCCCCGCGGGTAAAACTGCAATATATTGATCTGATCCGCAATCCCGATTTTAACGCCCGCTATCCCGATGTACAGCTCAACGTAAATGACATACTTATCACTTCCGGTGGAAAAAACAAGGTCGTTACGGCGGTGGATCTTTTTAACATCCGCTCTTCCTATTATGGGAGTTATGTGGCGTCCTCCAAGGCGGAGCAGACCATGACCTCGGCAATGCTGAATGTTATCAGCAAGCAGAAAACCCTTGTTTCGGTGATAACCGGCCACGGGGAAAAGGACGCCGACATTGCGGGTTTCATTGAGCTTTTGAAGATGAACGCCTGGGACGCGGTGACACAGAACCTTCTTACCGAAGAAATAGCAGGGGACGCTTCCCTGGTGATCCTTGCGGACCCGGATCGGGATCTTTCCGTAGAAGAACTGCAAAAGATAGACGCCTTCCTTGAAGGGGGAAATAACCGGATCCTTTTCTGCCTTTCCGATATAAATCAGCAGGAGCTGCCCAATCTTAAGGCCTTTCTTGCCGAATGGGGACTTGAGGTCGCGCCGGGAACGGTTTTTGAAACCGAGCCCGCAAGGCTCCTGAATGATTCCCCCTATTTTGCGCTGGCGGATTACGCCGAGGAAAACTATTCAAAGAACATGGTCCGGCAGGGCATCCTTCCCGTGGTGCCCCAGTCCCGCCCGGTGAAAGCCCTCTTTGAATCGAGCCGCTACCGGACGGTGACCACCCTGATCCGTTCTTCCGCCGCGTCCGGCATCCGTCCCCTGGAACTTCCCGAGGGCTGGAGTGTGAATCCTTCTACCCTGACCGGTAATGTGCCCATCCTCCTCCTGAGCAGCCAAACCCGCAACAATGCCGAGCGGGATTTGGTAAACGCCCATGTGCTCCTCTGCGGTTCCTTTTTGGCCCTCCATGAGGTGGTTTTGGGAAATCCCAACTTTGCCAATTCTGAATATTTTCTGGAACTGCTGGGCAGGCTTGCGGTACGGGAAGACCAGATTTATATCCAGGACAAGACCATGGGCTTTACGGAGCTGCGGGCCGACGGGGTTCAGAAAATGGTGATAGGGCTGATATTCGCAGTATTACTGCCATTAGCTGTATTCGGCGCAGGAATTGCGGTCTGGCTCCGCCGCCGCCACAAGTAGGGGAATGGGCCGTGACAAAAAAAATAATTTTCATCGCAGTAATGCTGGCGCTCCTCGCATCCCTTGGTATTGTTCTGGTGGTTTTGAACCGGGATGAGCCAAAGCCTTCCGCAGTTTCAGCGTTTCAGAATGATTTGGAATATATTATCAATATTGACGGGGAAGAAAACAACGGAACTGCCCTGATAACCGTAAAAAACAGCGCCGGTGAATACCAGGTTATCCCCGGTACGCCTCCCGCAGTTTCAGGGTTTGAGGATTATCCCCTGGATGTCTCTGCCCTCTACCGGATTGTGAACAGTTCTTCGAGCCTTGTTTCGCAGGCCCTTGTGACGGATGAGGAAACGGCCCTTGCCCCCTTCGGCCTCGAAGCGCCCCGTGCGGAAGTTCATGTAAAGCCCGTCAAGGGCGATGAGCTTGTGCTCTATATCGGTTCTCCTTCCCCTGACGGGGTCAACGTGTATGTGAAAAGGGCTGATGCCCCGGCCGTATACCTTGCGGGGCTCTGGGAAACGGAAAATTACCTCAAGGGGGTCTTTGAGTTTATTGATACCGAATTAAGCCCCCCGGCTCCCGATGACGGCAGCTACGGCTTTGAGCGGATCGTTTTGGGAGGTGCCGTCCGTCAGGGAGAAGAGGTAACTATCCTTGAAAAAGAAAACGATGCGGGCGGTCCCCTTGGCAGAACCGCCCTCTATATCAGCGGTCCCATGGACGTCAAGCTGAACATGGATCGGGGTCTTGAAAAAATCCGTTCCCTTTTCGGCCTCCGGGCATCCCGTATCGCGGGAAAAATTGACGGCGACCGTGATCTTGCCAAATGGGGCCTTGATAAACCCTGGTCCACCGCATCGGTAAGCGGCACCCTGGGTCAGGGCCTGGGGGGCTTTGCGTTCCGTGCTTCAAAACCCGATGCCGCGGGCACGGTGTATGTTCAGCGGGACGGTACGGACCTCGTCTACGAGACGGATGTTTCCCAGCTCCCCTGGCTTGAATCTTCCTGGTTCGATTTGATGGACCATATTGTGATCCTCCCCTTTATTGATACCATTTCCTCGGTGGAAGTGCGGACCCCTGCGCGGATCGTATCTTTTTCCCTTTCAGGGGAAGGGGATGAGCTCAAGGTGAATGCCCAGGGCCTCAGCGTTGACACGGCGAATTTCCGCGTTTATTACCAGACCCTGCTCGTGGCCATGTACGATGAAATCAGTAATGAAAAACCCGCCCCGAGCGCAAAACCCGCTCTGGAAATCGTCTACCATTACCGCAGTGAAAAGCCCGCGGACACCGTATCCTTCTATTCCACCGCTTCCCGCCGTGTTCTTACCAGTTTTAACGGCGGCCGCCCCTTCTACACCTTCGCCGCTTACATAGAAAAGGTTATTTTCGATCTGGATCAGATCCTTGCGGGTAAGCGGGTGTCGTCATATTTATAGATAAAAAAAGCCGCCGCCGAAAGGAGGAAAACGGCGGCGGCACGGAGGAAAAAATCACATTCAGATTCATATATAGAACCACGGCGCCCGGCGGTGGTTACAAAAAATAATGATGCCCCTCAATACCGGTGTGTTTGCCACCCTGCCTGAAAATTTCTTTTCTCCTCTGGCATGGGTGAATCGTGAACATTACGCGGCATTGCTGGTCCTCTTTTACCGGCTTTTTCAGGAAAATGCCCGCGGGCTTGACCGGGAGCAGGTAATCCGCGCTTTTACCGAGTACCTGGCCCTCCACCGGAACAGTTTGGCCGACGAGGCCGTTGAAACGGGCGCCGAGGCAGGTACTGATGCATACTTTGCCGATGAGCCTGATCCGATCCCTGAGATCGATACGGGGACTTCTGAACTGGATTTCGGCAGTGCGGTACAGCCCGCCGTGTCTGACTCATCTCAGTCCGCCCCCCTCTCCTTCAATGACCGCGCCCTGGCGAACCGCTTCCTCAGACGGCTTATCAATGCGGGGTGGTTCACCGAGGAAACCCTGAGTGACTATACCCGGGTCATCAACATCACCCCCTGGGGACGGCCCTTTTTTGAAGCCCTGGCGCGGGTGGAGGAGGGGCTCAAAACCGAATACGAAAGTCATGTGGTGGCCATCTATTCCCTGCTCTGCGGGGACGCGGTGATGGAGAACGGCCACTATGCGGTCCTCAATGCCCACGGCTCAACCCAGGCCCTTATCGATTCACTTAAAGTGCTGTCCCAAAGTATTAAGGGCCATTACGACCGGTTTACCGCAGAGGCGGCATCCCAGGATATCGGCGGAATACTGCACCTGCACTACGATCTCTACGCCGGTGAAATTCTTGACGGCGCCTACAAGCGGCTCAAAACTTCGGACAACCTTTCCCGCTACCGGCCCCGGATCACCAAAAAGGTAAGCGACCTCTTGGGCGATGAGCAGTGGCTTAACGACAGCGCCCGTAAACTTGCCCGCAATAACGGCCTGCCCCAAAGTGATTGCAGGCGGCGGCTTGAAACCATGCTGGAGGAAATCCGGGATACCCTGCGGGCGGTGGACCCCCTGCTGGATGATATTGACCGCAGGAATATGCTCTACGCCCGTTCCAGCATTGAGCGGGTAAAGGCCCTGCTGGAACCGGATTCCACCCTGGCAGGAAAACTGGGCGCACTGGTCAAGGAAATTTATAATGGGAAGACAGCATTAGTGTCAGAGGCGGCCGGTGCTGCTGACGAAGAACAGTATCTCTACCAGATGCTTGCCCACCGTATGCACCGCATCAGAACCTTTGCACCGGAATCAATGTACCACCGGTACAAACGGGACGCCGCGGACTTTACGCCGGAAAAAGTTGCGGAGGACCGGGAAGCGCTGGACAAGGCGGAGGAGGAATTCCGTATCAGGATGCAGCGTCAGTTGGGACTTAAGCGGATCAGCGGCTGGCTTGACGAACAGGGCGGCGGGGAAAAACTCCTTTCTTCTACTGATCTTGTAAAAGATGAATCATCCTTTATCCATTTTGTTTATTCTGTTTTGTACGCCGATTCCCGTACGATTTTTGATTACGCCATCGAAGATACCAGGGCCGCATCGGTTACCACAGGCGGCTATGCGGTTCCCGATGTGCTCTTACGGAGGAAGGGATGAACAGCGATTTGGAAGGGCTCCTGCTTATCACAGAACTTAACAACGATGAATTTGATCTGTTCCGGGCCGCACTGCGCACCCTGCTGACAAAAACCTTTATCATCCGTGGTATAGACCGGGAAGCGGAACTCTACGACTTTACCATGCGGAACACCGTACTTTTTGATTCGTGGTTTTCCTGCATGGACGCCGGTATCATCCGGGATGAAAGCCTGGGGGTTATCAGCTTCCGGGGCTTTGGGGATACCCGGTTGCGGCTTGGCCGGGAGGAAACCTGCGCCCTTTTGGTGATGCGGCTCCTCTATGAAGAGAAGCGGGCCGAGCTGAGCCTTTCGGCGTTTCCCACAGTAACGGTGTTTGACTTTGTACAGAAGTACAACGCCATGGTAGACGGGGAGATCAAAAAAACCCGGATCGTAGAATTACTGCGCCGCCTCCAGGCATGCAAACTGATCGATATTGCATCCCCTGATATTTCCGATATGGAAGGGATGATTATCCTCTACCCCAGTTTGGCCATCAGTGTTGACCGTGACAGTATTGATGAGATGCTCGCCGTGTTGGTTCGTAAGGGTGAAGAAACGGAAGGTGAAGCATGATTACCCTTGAGCGGGTCCGGCTGGTCAACTGGCATAACTTTGACGACACGGTGATCGACATCGGCAACCGCTGCCTTTTTGCGGGGGACAACGGCTCGGGGAAGTCCACCATCATTGATGCCATACAGTACGCCATGGCAGCGGATCTGCGGAAGGCCAAATTTAACACCGCCGCCGGGGAGCGCAAGGGTGGGGGCCGGGACCTGGTGGGCTATGTGCGGTGCAAGCTGGGAAGCGACACCACCGAATACCGCCGGGGGGATACGGTGGCCCATGTGATGCTGGAATTCTCCTGCCCCGCAAAACCCGGCGCTGTTGGTAATGCGGGGGCCTCTTTTTCCGCCGGGGTCTGTGTGGAGGCCTTTACAGACGGCAGGCTCAACGAACATTTCTGGCTGGGCGACAGTGTTCCTGTGGGCGACGTTGTCGTAAAGACGACCGAGGGAACACCATTGGTGTTCCGACAATTTAAAGATTTGCTTGTCTCGGTCAACCAGCGGAACTTCCAGGCCCACGAATCAAAGTGGCAATATTTACGGGAATTTACCGGCAAGCTCGGGGTGTGGCGGCGCTTTGCGGATTACAATCCCTACCTGGAAGCCTTTACCCGGTCGGTGAGTTTTACGCCCCTTATCTCGGTTGACCGCTTTGTCTGCGATTACATTCTGGAAGACCGTCCGGTGGAAATCACCACCATGAAGGACAATCTGGAAAGTTATAAAGAAGCTGACCGCCAGGCCCACGGCGCAGTACTGCGGATCGAGGCGCTGAAAAAAATAAACCTCCGCGCATCCGAATGGCGCAACTACGAGGGCCTCATCCTCAAACAGGAATACCTAAAACTCTGCATTGAAAAGGCAGTGGATGATCAGAACCGGGACAAGACTGCCAAAGGGCTTGCGGAAGCGGAAGAGCGAATCGCCTTTCTGAACCGGGAAATTGAGGCCCTGGACAAACAGCGTTTTGAATGGGACCAGGAACTGCGGGAAACCAATGCAAGCCTCGCGGCCAATGACGCACATTTACTGTACGGCCGCATATCGGAACAGATAGGCCGGATTAAACGGGAACTTGCGGAGAAAACGCGGGACGCGGACAGGTATCAACTGCTCCGCTCCCAGTGCGAATCCCTTTTGGGCCGTCCCTTTAAAGAGAATCCCCAGGATGATATTCCCGCAGTGGAGGCTGAGGAAAACAAAAACCGCGCGGAAAAGGAAGAAGCCCGCCGCTTAAAAGAAGAGGCAACAGTATTACTGCGGGAAGTGCGATCCGAACTGGCGGACCTGGAACGGGGCATACTCCGTTATCCCGAAGCGCCCACGATACTCCGGGATGCTTTGGAAAAAGCCGGTATAGACGCCCTGTTTCTCGCGGACGCGGCGGAGATCATTGATCCCGCCTGGGCGGATGCAGTAGAGGGCTGGCTCAACACCCGCCGTTTCGCGCTCCTTGTGGAGCCGGTTCAGTTCCAGAAGGCCCTGGAGATTTACGATTCGCTGCCCCGTACTGTGGCGGGAGCGTTGCTGCCGAATCTTGAAAAAATGCGGGGCAGGGAACCCAACGCGGGCACGTTAGCGGAACTGGTCAAAACCGATGCCAAATACGCCCGGATGTACCTTGATTATGTTTTAGGTGATGTACACTGCGCCGACATCGGGAGCCTTAAACAATTCGATTTTGCGGTAACCAAAGAGTGCATGACCTACGGCAGCCACACGGCATCAAGGATTCGGGAAGAAGTGTACCGTCGGCACTATCTGGGACAGGCCGCCCGGAAGGAACGGAAAGAATTCCTCGCCGCAGAACAGAACCGGCTCCAGCAGGAAATAGCCGCGGCAGAGAAGCAGGAACAGGATGCCGCCGCACGGGAAGACATCTTCCACCGCGCCAGCCGTACCCTGACGGAACTTACCTATTTGCTGCCTGCAGTAGAAGCGCTAAAAAAACTCCGGGAGGAGCTTACCCGCCAGGAAATGGAACTTGCCGCCGTGGATACCCGGAGCTTCAGGGAACTGGAGGAAAAGCGGGACGCCATCGAAGCGCAGATGAAGGAAGCCGAAACAGAAGGCAACCGGCTGCACACCAATTTGGGGAGCCTGAACCAGAGCGCAGCAAACTACCGGGATGATCTTGAAAATATCGGCGTGTCCCTTCTGGAAAAGGAAAATAAGCTCCGCTTCTTTGGGGAAAGCCATCCCCTGGAAATTGACGGATGCGAAGCCTATGCGAAAGAAAAAATAACACAAAACAGTATTGCTGAACTTACCAATACCTACGAATCAACATTGAAGAATTTCCGTACACGGACGGAAAGCCTCCGCAAGGAATATCAAACTCTGGTGCAAACCTATGACCGGGAATTCAACGCACTCCTTTCGCTGGAACCATCGGAAAGCGCCGAAGCGGAAAAGATTTTGAGGCGGCTGGAAACATCGGAGCTTCCCGAATACCGGGAAAAGATTTTCCGCGCAAGGCAGGATGCGGAAAAGGAATTCAAGGAACATTTTATTTCCCGGCTCAACGAACTTATTGAGGAGGCCCGTGAAAGTTTCCGGGAAATAAACGATATACTGAAGCTCCTGCATTTTGGCAAGGATCAATATCGCTTTCATCTGGAAGAACGGAGTGATCGGCGCGGGCAGATTGAGATCGTCCGCAAGGCGGCGGAAATCCCTACCATGGATGACGGGCTCTTTTCGCAGATCACAGACCCTGCGGAATTAAAGGCCGTACAGGATCTGTTTGAGCGGATCCTCAACGCAAACCTCGACTCCCCTGAACTGCGGAGCATCTGCGATTACCGGACCTATTTCCATTATGACATTAAAATTACCGAAACCGATGTGATCGACAAAACCACAGGAAAGGCGGCGGAACTTTCCCTGTCGAAAGTGCTCCGGGAAAAGTCCGGCGGCGAAACCCAAACCCCCTACTATGTGGCAATCGCCGCGAGTTTCTACCGCTTTTACAAAGCCCGCCCGGAAGAGACCGTGAGGCTCGTGATGTTTGACGAAGCCTTTAACCGCATGGATGATGAACGGATAGGCCAGATACTCCGGTTCTACAATGAACTGAACATTCAGATCATCAGCTCCGTGCCCCCGGAAAAGATCGAAGCCATCGCCCCCTACATGGACCGGATCAACCTGGTTATACGTCACGGCTATTCCGCACGGGTTCGGGATTTCCATGGAGCAGCGGAAAATAGTACAAACGGAGAGAAAGCTTAAAGCATGACGACTTGGAAAGATCGTATCATCAATGCTTTTATAGGGCGTTACCCAAAATCTGCCGCGGCAAAACTTGTCAATGATGATTGTTCCGCAGAAAATCGTGTGCTGCGTATTCCTGCTGTAAAGATCTTCTCCGATTTTGACAAGGCTTCCCCTGACGAAAAGGACTCTTTTCTTGAGGCCGCAGAATCCCTTGAAAGACAACAGCTCCTCTCCCTTGTCTGGGTTCGCCACAGGAAAGGTGAGATGCTCGCCTCTCTTGTCTGTCCCGACATGGAAAAGCTTTACAAACTTACAGAAAGGCCTTCACCAAAAACTGCTGCGGAAGCGGCGCGGGCGGCAGCCCGCGAAGCAGCCGGACAACTGATTAACAATGATGATGACCCCAACACTGAAAAGGCCGGCTCCGCAATCAATTCCCCCCGCGCCTTTTTTCTTTTTCTTGCAGAAACAATAAGCGCTTCCGATGCTGATAAAGGTATTACTGCGGAATCAATTCGGGATCTGGCCCTGCTTTTCAAAACCCTTTCCAAACCTGTAAACCTTACCATCCGCGCCTTGTCGATTTCTCTTTATAACGATTCAAAAAGATTGGAAGCCCTTATCAATTCCTATAAGACGATTTTTGCCCGCGCGGAACGTCAGGGAATCCTCATTTCTGAATTCTCATTTCTTGACCGCTCATTTCCTGAAACTTCAATAGCAGGACCCATTAGTATCACTATTGAAAATGCTCAAGCCTTAATAAATGAAAGCGGCTCTATACTTACCCTGCCCCTTATTACCATTCAAAAAATTAAGTCTATAATTCCGGGAAAATTTCATTCAGTGTTAATGATAGAAAACAAGGAAACTTTTTTTACCCTTGCCGCCTCGCCTCACAAATACACCTGTCTCCTCTATGTGGGCGGGCACCCCAACCGGGCGGTACGCGCCCTGGTAACAATCCTCGCAAAATCGGGTTTTGCTTTTTACCACACAGGCGACCTTGACCCCGACGGCATACTCATTTTGCAGGAACTTCAAGGCATTGTTTACAATGCCAGCATTGTTAACAATGCCAATATCGCAGGCCAAACCGTAACACCGGTATATATGGACGCATCCACCTTCGAGCGTTATCTAAAGCATGGCAGAAAACTTGAGCCATCCATGCTGAAGCGTATCAAATTAATTAAAGATGAAACCCGCATTCTCCCGGGTATAGCGGAACTTATCAAAAAAATTGAAACAACCGGCAAAGGAATTGAACAGGAGATTATTGAATACCGAGAGGGAATTTCTTTATGATTCACGAACTTACGATTACTGTGGCGCCGGGTGAAGAACTCGACGCCGCGTTAATCAAACAAAAAGCCGCCGATGTACTCTCCTGCGCAGTCGATGATGTAAAGCACCTTACCGTCAACAAAAAGTCGATGGATGCCCGGCACGGTCGGATCAAAATTCACCTGCGGCTCACGATATACCTGAACGAGGAGCCGCCTGACGCAAAAGGTGGTCCCGTTCCCCGTACCTTCATGCCGTTGAAGGCCGGTCACGGCCCGGTACTCATCGTTGGCTGCGGGCCGACCGGTCTTTTTGCGGCCCTGCGGCTGCTGGAAAGCGGGATAAAGCCGATCATCGTGGAGCGTGGTAAACGTACCCCGGAGCGGAAGCGGGACATCGCTGCAATCGGCCGCGGCGGTATGGTTCCTCTGAACTCGAACTACTGCTTCGGCGAAGGCGGGGCGGGGACTTTTTCTGACGGCAAGCTCTATTCGCGCTCAAACAAACGGGGAAACATCCGCCGGGTATTGGAAACCCTGTGCCAGTTCGGCGCCGATGAGTCGATTTTGGTCGATGCACACCCGCATATCGGCTCGGACCGGCTGCCCGCGATTATCGGCGCCATGACGGACAAAATCTGCGAATTGGGCGGCGAGGTCCGTTTTGAAACCCTCTGTACGGGCTTCATTGTTGAAAAAGGTAAATTCCGCGGTATCCGTACCAGCGCCGGAGACCTGCACAGTGAAACGCTTATTCTGGCGGCGGGCCATTCCGCTCCGGATATCTACCGTCTGCTTGCGGATGCCGCGCCGGGTGCGCTGGAGGCAAAACCCTTCGCGGCCGGCATCCGGGTTGAACACCCGCGGGAAATAATTGATGGGATTCAATATCATGGAACCGGTAGGTTCCCTGGCGCGGAAAAAAAGCAACAATTGCCCGCCGCCGAATACCGGCTTACCACACAGGTTGAGGGGCGCGGGGTGTACTCCTTTTGCATGTGCCCCGGCGGGGTGGTGGTGCCCTCCGCAAGCGCCCCGGATGAAATCGTGATCAACGGGATGTCCGCTGCCGGGCGGAACTCCCGCTGGTCAAACGCGGCGATTGTGGTGGAAGTGCGGCCCGAAGATACGGCGGGTAAGGGCGGGCTTTCCGGCCTTGTCTTCCGCGAGGAAATCGAAAAAAGGGCATATTGCGAAGCAAGCCTCGATACAGTGGCAAACACTGCGGTGAACGCAACAGCATCCGCTTCCGGCGGCCATCGAACCTTTGGTTCGCAAGCACCCGCCCAGCGGCTCATTGATTTTCTTGAGGGGCGCCTGTCCGCCGGCCTGCCGCCATCTTCCTATACGCCGGGCCTCGTTTCCTCCCGCCTTGATGAATGGCTGCCGCCCTTTATTGCGCGCCGCCTGCAATCGGCCTTTCCCGAATTTGAAAAAAAGATGCACGGTTTTATCTGCCCCGATGCGCTCCTCATCGCCCCGGAAACACGGACCTCGACGCCGGTGCGTATTATTCGGAACAGCGAAACCTATGAGAGCGCCGTCATTTCCGGCCTGTTTCCGGCCGGGGAAGGCTCCGGCTATGCGGGGGGCATCGTGTCGTCCGCAATGGACGGGGAGAATGCGGCGGAGGCGCTTATCGCCCAGGGCCGACACTGTGTCGGCCCTGTTATACCTAAGATGCCCGGAGAATCCGGTCCACCACAAGCTGGCGGAATTCGGGGGTCAGAAGGCAGAAGTAGGCGGTAAAGCCCGTTACCCGCACCACCAAGTCCGGGTAGAGTGAGGGATCCTCATGGGCCTTGAGTATCTGGTCCGCATTGATGATGTTGATGTTGAGTAAGGTAGAGCCCTTAAGGCAGATGGTCCTGATATAATCGGCAATCTTTTCTATCCCTTCCTCATCACCGGCCATGTTGGGGTCAAGTTCAAGCTGTATCGGCGCGGTATTGCCATAGCCGGGCTGTATGGCGCAGATGGAATTGCTCATGGCGCTCAGGGCGCCGTCTTTTCTGAAGCCCGGATGGGGATTGGCGCCGTGGTTGATGGTTTGACCGTTCTTTCTTCCGTTGGGGGTGGCCCCCACAACCTTGCCCAGTTTGATGGTATTGGACCAGCTGAACCAGCCGGGGATAAATTTGACCTTCTCATTGTCCATGCTGTTCACATCTTCCGAAAAGGCTTTGGATATCCTTTGGGCCCACCAGTCCCCCCGGGTATCTCCGCCGCCATAGCGGTTACTGGCGGCAAGCATCAATCTGATGTAGTTGTGCCGGGGTCCCTGAAAATCGCTTTCCAGTGCGGCGTACATATCTTCCCAGCTCAAAACCCCCTCGGTTTCTATACGCTGCTCCAGGGCGGCGAAGGAATCTGCCGCCGTGGCTATGCCCGTACCGTCGATACACATGTTGTAATACTCGGCGCCGCCGCAAACCATGTCCAGGCCCTTTTCCACCGGGCCGTGGCATATCAGGTTAAGCATCAGCTCAGGCTGATTATAAACCTGGTACTTCAGGTGGAACCGGATTCCCTCGGCGGTAACCTCTACCGCCCGGCGGGCGTGGCGGGCGTACAGATCCCAAAGACGGCCCACACTGGGGACGCCGCTTTTCATCATTTCATCCAGGGCGACCCGGAAGATCCTGGCGTTATTTACCTTTACGCAGTCATTCAGGGTGTACTCCAGGCCGGGAAGGCTCATCCAGTGACAGCCCACAGCGATACGCTTAACCGCCAGTTCCCGGGAATAACCCTTGCGCATAAAGCCTTCGCTCAGGGCCTTGTCCCCGGAAAAGCGGGGCCAGCCGTTCTTGTTCTTGAAAAGGTAGTGTACCCCTTTTTTGATGAATTCCCTGTCGGTTCCTTCATGAACCCTGACGGTGATATTGCAGGAAGAATCCAGCCAGTCCGCAGCCTCCAGGATAAGTTCCGAAAAATCCGTCACCATGTCCCGGCCTTCAGGGTCAACGCCGCCCACCTGGTAGTAGTGGGGATCGTTTAATAAAAGGCAGGCGATGTAGTACTTCGCCTCGTCATCGGTGATCCGTCCCGATGCAATATCTTTCCGGTAATAGGGTTCAAGGACGCTGTCCAGCTGCCCCCCGGCGCCGTCACGGTTGTATTCCCGGGACGCCATGTTGAACCAGCAGAGCCACTCGCAGGCCTGGCGCAGGGTTTGGGGAACGCCGTTAATAAGGTAGGAGGTACTCTCCCTCATCTCCCTTAAATTGATCAGCATATCCGGGTGGGTTTCGGTTTCCAGGGCTTTGTTGATGGCGTCCACGGTCCTTTCCATCCAGCGCTGTATTCCCCGGATAACGAGCTTCTCGGTTTCGTAAAACTCATCCTTTCCGGGATTTTTTTTCTGAAAGGTTTCAAGCTTTTCCAAAAGGCCGCCCCAGCCCAGGTCCAGGCCCATCTGATAATCCCCCCCAAAATGGGCATCGGAACCTATCCCCGGAACGATACCGTAAAGCTCCTGCTCGGGCTTAAGGTAGTCATAGGAATAGTCCGGGTTAAAGCGCCTGCCCTGACGGAGCCAGGTAAGACAGTTCATCCAACGGTTGGGGAAGGCATCGCAGGGATCAATAAACACCGGATGTTCGCTCATCAATTTATAGAAATTTTGGATGTACCCGTCGTAACCATAGTAAAATCCATCGCTGTGGTTTGAGTAGTGGGTAAAGCTGAAATCTTCCGGGGGCATTATGGCGCCGTAGTCATCACTGTCAGAAAAAGGGCCGTAACTCGCCTTGTCCCTGGTATCCTCGATTTTCCGATCCCGGAGAATCTTAAGACGTTCCCGGTACCCCAGGGGCTGTTCCCGGGGAATTGTGTTTATCCTGTTTCTCATAGCTTCTCCTAACCTGTGCGCAGGGGAATCCCCGACTTCGCCGCCGCTGCCCCAAGGGCTTCCATTTCGGCGGCCTCTAAGGGCCTCATCTCTCTGAAAGGATTCTTCACACTGAGGGCATCGTACTTGGAAGCCCCCAGGGGGTTAAAATTGAGCAGCTCATAATAGAGCAGTCCCCTTGCCCCGGGCCTTGCCGTCAAAAAACCGGCGATGGCGGCAATTTCCTCCGGGCTGTCATTTACTCCGGGGATAATCGGGGTCCGCACGATATGGGCCTTGCCGGTTTCGCCAAGCTTTTGGATATTTTCAAGGATCATTTTGTTATCAATACCGGTATACTCCCGGTGCTTTTGGGGGTCAAGGATTTTTAAATCTCCCATAACCAGATCCAGCAGGGGAAGAAGACCCTGAAGCCGGGAAAAATCGTAGGCCAAATTGGTTTCCACCGCCGTGTCAATGCCGTGCTCTTTACATGCCATAAGTATTTCTTTACAGAAGGCGTCCTGGAGCAGGGCATCCCCGCCGGAAAGGGTGATACCTCCGCCCGAGTTGCGGTAGTAATCCTGATCCTGAAGGATCTCATCCATCACCGCTTCGGCGCTGAGTTCTTGCCCTGCGGCACTGAGGGCGCCTGAATAACAGCGGGAGACCGCATTAAGGTTTAAGCTTTCCCTGGGCGGGGGAAGACTGCCTGCCCTTGCCGGATCGAATTCCACACAGGTGCCGCACTTAACGCAGCGTTCAGGGTAAACCAAAACTTCCGGCAGGGGTGAAAAAGTCTCGGGGTTGTGACACCATAAACAGGAAGCATTGCAGCCCTTAAGAAAAACAGTAGTTCTAATACCCGGACCATCTTTAAGGGAAAAACGCTGAATATCGGTTACCACACCCATAATTATACTGTATCTCCCGCTAAATTAACTGTCAACATTTGTTGGTTAACATTCCTCTGCCGTCATAGTCTATATCTTTACAATGCGCTGTTCCCTGTGGGATATATAGGCGTTTTCCAGAAGTTCCGTCAGGGCAATACCTTTTGCCGTGTCAAAGGGAATCGCTTTGCCGTTAATGATACCGTCCAGCCAAAGACGCATAGAGGCGTCCAGGGGACTGGGAAGTTTATTGGCATCAGGAATAAACCAACCGTCTTTAATTTTATTGGAACGAACCTTTATCACACCATCTTCATCCTGTACAATCGCCCCTTCGGAACCAATCAGCTCAAAGGATTTTTTCAGGTAAGGGGTCACAAAGCTGGTTTCCAGCACGGCGATGACGTTGTTTTCAAATTCCACCACCGATACCGCATGATCATCCGCAGGGGGCGGACAATAGGTGGTGGTGAAGATCGACGCGATCCGTTTCGGCTTGCCCAAAAGGTAAGCGGCCATGTACATGGGGTGGCATCCCAAATCCATCATCGCCCCACCGCCGGCTTTTTCAACATCGTACCAGTAGTCAGGAAGCCAGCCGGCCAAGGAACCGTCGTGACTGTTCCGGACGTGCAAATAATTCACCCGACCCAGAATGCCCTGGTCTATGGCCTGCCTGGCGTATTGCACCAGCGATTCGGTCAGCCGGGGATGGGAAATGCAAAATTTTACCCCGCTTTTGGCGATGGCATCGGCAATGATCTTGCAGTCCGCCGCCGTAAGCGCCAGGGCCTTTTCGGTGAATATATGCTTCTTCGCTTCGGCCGCAGCAACCATTACTCTTCTGTGATCGCTCGTTGGGGTGTCAATGACAACCGCATCTACGTCCTTGCGGGCCAGCGCCTTATTCAGGTCGCCTTCAAAATCAACGCCAAGACTCTTTGCCCATGCGGAACCCCGTGCAGTATCTTCATCCCACACGCAGGTAACTTTCGCATCACCCTGTTCGTTAATTGTTCTCGCATAACGTTCAGCATGAACATGCCACTTGGAAAGCATTAAAACATTGATCATATCGTCCTCCTTACTTTATATAGCGGGGATAACAATCTCCACTTCTCTTTTCAATTTTGATGAGCGGTAAATGCCGTCACATATCGCCTGGTTATAGATGATCTCTTCACCGGGAATCGGGGCAGGGCCATTGGTTTTAACCGCATCGACAAAGCCGCGTATTTTGGCTTCAAAAACGTTCTTTACCGGATGGGGCCCGTATGCGTTGAAAGGAATCGACGGCTCTATGACGGAATCAATGTGCATACCGTTCACATCGGTGTAATACATATACCGCGATGGTTTATTGTGCTCATCTACCCCTTTAGTCAGTTTGATACCCCCTTCGGTTCCAAGCCACAGGGTATCCCCCAGGGAATCGGAATGCATGGCCCATGACTGCTTAAAGATATAGGTAACATCCCCCTCCATACGTACCAAGGCCACAGAAAAATCATCAACATTAAAGGTATCGGCTTCAGGCCAGTATTTTGGATTCTTTCCAAAATAATCTGTGGCGATTGCAGATACCGTCAATGGCTTTGGATACCCCACCGCATGAAGACATTCATCAATGGTATAGCAGCCAATATCACCCAGGCACCCGTATCCGGCTTTGGCAGCGTCTACGAAGGTACCTGAAGGAATGCCGCGCCGTCTTCCTCCGCCTGACTGTATATAATAGATCTTCCCCAATACGCCGGACTGAATTATCGCATCCACGCGCTGCCGCATATAATCATAGCGCGGCTGAAACCCTATGGAGAGTATCTTCTTCGCCTTCCGGGATGCCCTCACCATATCCGCCGCTTCCGCGATGGTAAAGGACATGGGCTTTTCGCAAAGCACATGGATACCCGCTTCCAGCGCCGTGATCGTACATTCCGCATGGGCCGTGTTGTAGGCGCAGACACTGACACCGTCCATCCGCACATTTTTTACCAATTCAGCGGCGCTTTCGAATGCCGGTGCATCTTTCAAATCATACTTATCAAGAAATTCCCTTGCCTTGCCCGGTACAATATCACAGGCTCCGACGATCTCTACGTCCTCAAAGGACGTATAGGGCCGCATATGGGCATTTGCTATGCCCCCGGTTCCGATAATACCAATCCTGACTTTCTTTTCCATGAAAAAATCCTCCTCCTGTTTAGGTCAATACTCCCCAGCCATACATAGTTTTATATGATCATGGGCTTGTTTATTATAACGATACGGATTGTCTGTAAATTCCAGTTCTACCGTAAGATTTCCATCGTAACCGACATTGCGTAAAGCCTGGATAACTGCGGTATAATCGGTAATGCCGCAGCCGGCGGGAATATTACCCCGGACCATATCGTTATCTTTACAGTGAACATTGAAAATACGTTTCCCGCCGAGCATATAGATAGTCCATTCGGGATCAATGCGCTGTGCCACAAGATGATTGGTGTCCAGCTGAATGCCGAAGTCCGGATCGCCTACATCATCCAGAAGCTTCAGCATGGCATTGGGGGAAGCCGTCATACTAAAAACAAAACACTCTATCGACATCCGCAATCCGTAACGTTTTGCTATTGCCAGCGCACTCCGGTATGCATCTGTCAGGCGGTCCCAATCGGCCTGATAACAATAATCCGCAGGCAGATGGAAACTTTCCTTTTGCGCCGGCGCCCGTGGGTTAAGCCGCCAGGGCACAGCGCCAAACGGCTTTGGAGCTAAAACACTGATAATCCGGCAGCCAGTCCATGCGGCGGCCCGAGCGCATTTTTCAAAATAATAGAGATTCTGTTTCCTTATTTCAGGGTTCGGATTATTCCATTTAGCGGACTGGAATACCATAACGTTCGGTTCAAGGCCAATCTCTCCGGCGTGTTTCCCCAGGGAACGGCTCCTCTCTTCGTTAAAAAATGAATCAAGCCCCTCTTCTGTTGAAAGGTAATCAACACCCTCAAAACCTATTTTGCGGATCTGATCGCTTATTACCAACAGAGAATCCCCCTGGGGTAAATCTTCAGGAATCGGCGTCCAGCCCCAGGATACATTTGCAAGCTTCATATATAATTCCCCTGTTCTTTAATTGATCAACCTTTAAGGGAACCCACGGTAATCCCCTGAATAAAGAAACGCTGAAAGCATAAAAATATAACCACCACCGGAAGCACTACCAGTGTCGATGCAGCCATGAGCATACTGTACTCAACAAGCTGCTCGGAACGGAAAAACTGAAGCCCTATGGAAAGGGGGTACAGGTTTTGATCCTGTATATAGATAAGCGGCCCCATAAAGTCGTTCCAATGGGCCAGCGCGGTAAAAATTGCAACCACCGCGATAACCGGTTTCATAAGGGGCAGGATAAGCAGGCGGAAAATCTGGAACTCATTGGCCCCGTCTATATATCCCGCATCGGATATTTCCATGGGCAGCCCCAGAAGATACTGCCTCATCATGAAAATATGCATGGCCCCCCCGGTATAGGCCGGTATGATGAGCGGGAAAAAGGAGTTGACCAGATGCAGTTTTGCGAAAATGTCAAACAATGCAACCAGGATAACCGGAAAGGGGATGAACATGGAGCCGATGACCAGGGAAAAAATCAGCTTCCTGCCCTTCCAGGGAATACGGCTTATCCCATAGGAAATCAAGCTGTTGGAAACAATGGCTCCCAAAACAGAAAACACTACAATAATCAGGGAATTGGTCATATACCTGACAAAGGGTATGTATTTCAATGCCTCCGCATAATGTTCAAAATGAAATTCATGGGGGAACAGAGTGGGAGGCGCCGTCCTCAATTCCACAGAACTCTTTAGTGAAGAAATAATCATCCAGTAATAGGGGAGTATAAAAATAAAACACATCAAAATAAGGATGATCCGGGGTACGATTTTTGAGGCAATAATGCGCTGTATTTTATTTGTTTTCATCACTCCACCTATTCCGATGTTTCATAATAAACCCACTTGCGGCCGGACTTAAAAATCAGAAACGCAATCAGGACGGTAAAGGCGAAAAAGACAACCGACATAGTTGCCGCATATCCCATCCGGGAATATTTAAAGGCATTATTAAAAAGATAAAGTATGTAAAAATACAGGGAGTTTTGCGGCCCCACCGCCCCGGTCCGATCCCCTCCGGAAGTAAGAATATAGGCTTGCATAAAAACCTGGAGGGCGCCGTTTATGCCCCGGATAAGGTTAAAGAGAATGATAGGGGTAATTAAGGGAATGGTAATGCGGGAAAATTTTGTAAATACCCCGGCGCCGTCTATTTCGGCAGACTCGTAGAGTTCCGTGGGAATAGCCCTCAAGGCTGCCAGTATAATAAGCGCAGGACCCCCTGCGCCGAACTGGGCCAGAAGCACCAGGGACGGCTTGGTGTACCGGGCGTCTCCAATCCAGTCTATAAATGGGAGCCCAAAAAAACGGAACGCTGCGTTCAGTATTCCGTACTGGGGGTTGGTAAAGAGTATCCAGACAAAAACCAGGGCAAAGGCGGGCAGAATAGACGGAAGGTACAGGATAGCCCGGTAAACCGCCGTTTCCCGTACGTCATGGTTCATGGCCAGGGCAATACAGACGGCCACTATCATATTGAGGGGTACCATAAGGAATGAATAATACAGGGTATTTTTTATTGATGTAAGAAAAAGTGCATCGTGAAACAGCGCATTAAAGTTTGAAAGGCCGATAAATGCAGCCTTACCGAAACCGGAGTATTCGGTAAGGCTGAGGTAAAAGGTATACCCTATGGGATAAAGATGGAGGCCCAAAAACCCAATTATCCAGGGAGTCGTAAAAAGGAGCCCATTCCTGAAATTTCGTTTTTCAGACCTCGTCATCATGATACCTCCACTCTTACTGTAAGGGGAGGAACCGGTTAAGCTGGGGCTGTACCGAATCCTCCACTTCCTTCAATGCTACCTGGGGAGTTTTAAGGTTACTGCAAACCGCGTCCTGTGCCGCTCCCAAGGCATCCCAATAAAGGGCGCCTACCGGAAGGGGCGGCCGATTGTAAGAATATGGAAGCATGGCGCGAAGGGCCTCGGTCTTTGGAACATAAATTGATTCATCGTTCTGTATCTCAAGAAGAGCGGGGAATGATGAGTTCGCCTTGCAATAGATCCTGTTACCTTCAGGCCCGCAGGCGTAGTAAATAAATTTTGCCGCCGCTTCCTTCAGTTTTGTTCCCGTGGGGGCCACCAGAGACCAGCCGCCGCACCAGGAAGAAGGCCTGTCCCCCTCTTTGGGAATGGGAATCCAGGTAACATCCCAATCTACATCCGGACCGTACATGGTAAGGTTAGCAGGATAACCGGAGGTATTCACCAGCATAGCAAGTCTTCCTACAATAAAGGGATCCTGCTGGGGAGGGTTTCCCGGAGGCGCATAGGTTGAAATGAAGGTCTGAACCTGCTGGGGTCCCATTTCCTTGTTCCAGTCGTAGAGAAATTGCATACCCGCTACAACCCCTGAGTTGGTAGGCGTTACTTTCCCGGCCTTAAGATCCGCAAAGCTGCCCCCGAAAGCATAGCCCCAGGTGTAATGCCATCCCTGGCCCTGCTGGGGAATGAAGCCAATCTGGGTGTAATTTCCCTCGGCGTCTTTTTTATCAATCTTCCGGGCGATTTCATGGATTTGATCTACGGTTAAAGGTCCGTTTTTCCAATCCATCACCGCAGGATCGATCCCGTTTTCTCTCAGTACCGTCTTGTTGTAAAAAAGCCCCCGGGTACCGGCTTCCAGGGGAAGCGCATAGGTTTTACCCCGGAACCTGGACTCTTGCCATGCGAAGTCCACGTACTTTGTACCCAGATTCGGGTCAAGCTTTGCAAGCTCACCGCTCAGGTCTTCCAATATACCGTCCGCCGCCCGCTGTGCCACGGTAAACCGATCCAGCATATACACGTCGGGGCCCGTTCCGCCCCTGACTGCGGTCATCAGGTTCGTGGCGTCAGTTTCTGAACCCGGAACCTGAACCATTTTTACCTTTACCGCCGGATTGGTCGCGTTATAGGCATCCACCACAGCCTTTACCGCAGTCGCCTGCTTCCCGGTAGAAGATGTCCAGAACAACAATTCTCCCGTATCCCTTTGCCCTACGGCAAAAGCAACGGAAGCTGACAGAAATAGAGAAAAACTCAATACGCCAACACGCCAACACGCTTTCATCATGTTCCTCCTCATTAAGAATGACTTTCTTTATCTTGGTTTTAATCTTTAAAACCTTATACTAATTATGATGCACCCATATTTTTGTTTTGTCAAACCTTTTTTATCATTTGTTTACAATATTTTTTAAATGTTAACATTTAAAAATTGATCGGCAGACATATTCCGGCCTGTTTCCCGCCGGAGAAGGATCGGGTTATGCGGGGGCATTGTTTCTTCTGTGATGGACGGGGAAAATGCGGCGGTGCTTTTAAGCGGGTTATGGTTTAAGACAATCCAGCGGCGCCACATGGACCCCGTCATCACGGGTGTAGGCCGCTCCTCCGGTGGCGGTCAGAATAAGCAGGAAACTGCACTGGTCATTCTGATCCGCCATTTTCCGCTTCAATTCCAGCAGGTGTTTCGCGGCGCCGTCAAACTCAAAATCCCCCAGCTTTACCTCAACCCCTGCCCAGTTTCCGTTATCCAGTTGAATAATTGCGTCCGCCTCAAGGCCCTTTTCGTCCCGGTAATGGTACACCTTGCCATGAAGCGCCGTGGTATAGACCTGCAGATCCCGGTAACAGAGGGATTCAAAGAGAAAGCCCGCGGTTTTCGGGTCCCGGAGAAGGATTTCGGGGCTCGCTTCCATGGCCGCCGCCGCCAGGGAGGGATCGATAAAATGCCGCTTGGGGGAACTGCGAATCCGTGTTTTAGAGCGCAGCGATGGCATCCATGCCTGCTGCTCATCAATAATGAAGATCTGCTTGAGCGCATTAAGGTAGCTATCCACGCTGTCGGCGGAGATGCTCCCATTACCCTCATGTTCACGCATATCCTGAATCAGCACCGAAGCGCCCGCCATGGTGGCGTTGTTCCGGGCAAGGGAGCGAAGGAAGAGCCGTACCTTATCGGGACTGCGATGTACCCCATCCACACGGGAAATATCGGATTCAATAATCATGGAAAGATAGCCCCGGGGAATGGACAGCGCCGCTTCTTCGGAAACCCATAAGGCGGCGGGCCAGCCGCCCCGGCAGATCAGATAGACCGCCTTGCTAAAATTCAGGGACGAAGGGGCCGGCTCTATCTTCTTTCCCTTAAAGAGCGAGGCAAGGGAAACCGTTCCGGTTGAATCCCCGGACTCAAACAGGGACATGGGACGCATTTGCAGATTTACAAAGCGCCCGACACCGCTGTGCAGGGGCTGTTCCAAGGCCGGGACCGCGGAGCCGGTAAATATGAAACAGCCGGGACGATGGACGCGGTCGATCATCCGGCGGGCCTTGTCCCATAAATGGGGGACCACCTGCCATTCATCCACCAGACGGGGGGAATCGCCCTCAAGCACCAGCTCCGGGGTAAGGGATGCCCGGCGGATATTATCTTCTTCATCAATAAATATGGACGAGGCAGCCTGATTTATACCGGCCCATGTTTTTCCGCACATCTTGGGACCCGTCAGCAACACCCCCCCAAAGGCCTTGAGAGCTGCCTTCAATTCCGCGTCGATTAGCCTGGGCCGGTAGTTTTCTGACAATCCATAGCTCCTGAGTTAGTTTACCCTTTCAGTGTACCCTAACCGGAGTTTTGGGTCAATAAAAACCCGTAAAAAACGCTCTAAAAAACCTTGAATTTACGCTAATAAAAACCCGTAAAAAACACTCTAAGAAACCCGAAATTTACGCTTTCTGCCGCAGCATTGCGGAGGAACGGGTTGGGTAGATGGAGGGTTAGTACCCAAACCCTGCCAAAGCCCTGTGAAACCCCGTCTTTTGACGGAACCTGTCCACAGGGCCTTGCCTGAATTAGGGCACTATGTACTTTGCGCTGCGTTCGTTGATAATGGCCTGGGCGCCTGATGCCATCCAATCGGCCAGGCCCTCATCCCAGATTTTGTCAAATTCCGCGGGCCTGCCGGTGATCGCAAGGGTGGTGAAGTTGGAAAATTTATCCCGCAGGGTTTGCTGATAGGGACCCGCCACGGTTAATTCCACCGGAATGACCGGGATGGTCCAGGTGTTATTCATCGCGATACGGTAGGCGTCATTTATCAGCGCCGGCCTTACATTATATCCCCGGGCCAGGGCCTGGATATTTTTTTCGGGACTGCCCAGATCAAGACCGTTTACCGAAAGAGTATAATCCAGGTTCTGGTAGGAATTTTGTATCCATAAACCGGCCGCCGGTTTTATCTGGGGAAGTCCGTCCACCATATCATAAGCAATTCCCTCCGGCCCCAGTTGAAGGAAGGTCATGTTTTCGGAACGGGAAAGCCAATTGACATAACGCATAGCCCCTTCTGCGGATTTGGAGAAAACCGGAATGAAGAAATGTATTCCCTCAACATCATATGAAGGTTTGGCGGTAATCCCTTTGGCGTTGGGGAAACAATCCACCGCCACAAATTCGGCCCCCGGTATATTGGCGGCGAGCCCCTTATAAATTCCGGGACTGTCGCGGTACGGATAATCCCACATACCTTCAAAACTGCCGACAGCCCCTGATATAAGAATATTATCCCCATCGGCGTCGCCCCGGAGGGGGAAATCACGATCCATCAGCCCCTCATTGTACAGTTTGTTGCACCACCGGTAGGCTTCCTTAGTGCCCGGTAAGGTTGCCCAGCCATTATACCGGTCCATCAGTACATAGTTGATCCAAATATCCTTTGAAGTAACACCGGGATCCAGGAAAGAAGTGATAAGATTATTGCCGGCGGGAGTACTATAAGGTATCACCCGGTTTTTGCCGACCCCGCCGGGATCTTTATCCCTAAAGGCGACCAGGGCATTGTAAAATTCTTCCCTGGTTTTAGGCAGGGGCAGCCCCAATTTATCCAGCCAGTCCTTTCTGATAAAAGTATTGGTAAGAGGGGTATACATTCTGCGGGCGGGGATGGAATACATTTTTCCGGTTTGACTGTCCCGGGTACGGTAGATAAGGTCCCTGCCGGGGATGGACGGATCAGGTCCGAGGAATTTTTTCAGGTCAGGCATCAGCTGTTCGGCATAGGGGGCCATGTCTACCAGACCGCCCTGGTTCCGATAATTGGCGATAAGGGTCAAGTCGTAGGTATAACAGATGTCCGGCGCGGTTCCGGCGGCCATCATGTTGTTAAGAGCCGCGGTTTCGTTTCCACGGGGAATGGGCACAAAGGTTACATTGATATTCTCGTCCTTGAGCAGTTTTTCCTGTATCCATTTGGTGTAGTTGTTATTGGTGGGATCGGAACGGCCGCCGTCCGTACCCCGGTCAAAGACCTCAACGGTAATTTCCACCGTTTTAGTTCCACCACCGCCGGAAGAAGCCTGTCCGCCCCCGGCAAAAACAAAAGCACCGACCGTGAGCAAAAGCGCGGCCCCCAAGATGATCCTTTTCATATCAACTTCCATAATCCGGACTTTCCAGTTTAAATTAAAAAAAGTTTTTTTTAAAGGCAAAAGGCGGCTCCAAATTCGTTTGGAGCCGCCTTTCTTTTTGTTAGTTAGGGTACTTGGCCCTGCGTTCGTCAATAACCGTCTGGGCGCCGGAGGCTTTCCAGTCGTTGAGCAAGGTATCCCAGCGGCCGTCAAACTGCGCCGGTGTACAGCGGAGAAGCTCGGAATAGATGACTTTTGCCTTGTCCAACAATGTCTGCGTCAGAGGAGCCGCCGCGGTCAACGGAGTCGAAGTCTTTACTACGAGGAAAGGCCGTCCGTTGGTCACGGCTGCGTTGTAGGCACGTTGAATCACATCAGCAGGATAGGAATAGCCGGCGGCCAGGGCACGAATGCTCGCTTCCGGTGTTTCGAGGAAGAGACCGTTCAGCATCATCGTATAGTCGAGGTTCTGATTTGAGTTCATCATCCAGCCCTGGTCATTCGAGGCGCTTAAAGTCTTGGGATCCGCAGCTACTTTGACAACACCGCCTGCTTCAATAGTGTGGTTCACACCTTGAGTTCCGGTCTGAATATAATGGTAGTTTTCGTACTTGGCCATCCAGTTAAGATAACGCATAGCGGCATCGGGGTTCTTGGCGGAAGCGGGAATAAAGTAAAAAACACCTGCCGCATCATAGATGAACTTGGATGTCTTCCCGTTTGCATCGGTAATGCAATCCACAGGGATAACATTTGCGCTGGGGATACTGGCCTTGATACCGGAAAGGGTGCCGTCAGGCTCACGATAGATAGAATCCCATTCGCCAATCCATGAACCGGCTACGCCGGTTTTAATAATCGGAGCAACGTCGCCGGATTTATACAGTGGGAAGTCCCTGTCGATAAGGTTGTCGTTATACATCTTATTCACGAAGCGGACACCTTCTTTGTGGCCAGGGACCAGGAAATTCTGTCCGGCCGCGCCGTTAATCCAGCGCTCTTTGTCGGAGATGTTTACATCGATAAAGGAGTCCATGATCACCCCCACACTCCAGTCAAGACGGTCGCCGTCGGTGATTAAGGGAATAACCCGATTCACGCTGGTGGCAGCCTGGATTTTTGCAGCGCCGTCACGGAAAGCGACAAGTGTGTTGTAGTATTCCTGAGTGGTCTTGGGTACAGGAATGCCTAGTATATTGAGCCAGTCTTCCCGAAGCCAGACTATCGACCGCGCCAGGTTCATACGGCGGGCGGGCATGGAAAATATCTTTCCGTTCGAAAGGTCAACTTGGCGTTCGATAAGCCGTTTGCCGGGAATCGCATCATCTGCGCCCAAGAGGGCGTTAAGGTCCTTCAAGGTGGTGTTGATGTAAGGCGACACATCGAAAAGACCGCCAAGGTCTGCCCAGTTTTGAATGTTGTCATTTGAATAAGTATAACATACATCAGGCGCCGTGCCGGCAGCGAACAGATTCACCAAAGTTTCGGTCTCGGTCCAGCGGGGCACCGCTACAAAGCTAACGTCGATGTTCTCGTCCTTCAGCAGCTTGTCGTGGATCCACTTGGTCCAGTTATTGTTGGTGGGGTCGGTCTTGCCGCCGTCGGTGCCGCGATCAAAAATTTCCACTTTTATGGATACTGTCCCGGACGAAGACGACTGCTGGCCGCCTGCCGCAAATACCATGCCGGTTACAATAAGCCCGGCAAGCGCGGTAATTACCGCTTTTTTTATACAATTCATAATAATTCCTCCAAAACAAAATATTTTTACCAACGCAACGCGTGGTTTAGTGCCAAAATTATTACTATCCTTTTACCGCTCCGAGGGTAACGCCGTGGATAAAATAGCGCTGGAGCCAGGGGTATATCACCAAAATGGGAGCCGTGGCAAACATCACCGCCGCGGCCTTCATGCCGTCGCTGGCGGCAGGGGTGGATGAAGACCCTCCCTCCTGAATGGCTATTTCCAAGGATGAAAGGTTATTAATGATATTGTACAACTTTAGCTGGATGGGGTGATATTGAGGCGCCCCGGTTAAATACAGGAGCGCATCGGAAAAGCCGTTCCACCGGCCTACGGCGTAGAACAGCGCCAGCGTTGCCAATACCGGCGCTGAAAGGGGCAGGTAAATCCGTACCAGCACCACAAAAGGATTTGCGCCGTCCAGTTCCGCCGATTCGCGGAGGCTGTCGGGAACACCATAGAAGAAGCTCCGCAAAATAATCATGTTGAATACCGAAAGACAATTCGGCAGTATCAGCGCCAAGGGGCTGTTGAGGAGCCCCAGATCCTTCATCAAGATGTAGTTCGGAATGGTTCCGGCGCTGAAGTACATGGTAAAAATAATCAGCGTGTTGATAAGGTTTTTCCCTTTGAGGTTATCGTAGGTGAGGGGAAAGGCGCAGAGAATAGTAATGGCCAGGGAAAAAAGAGTGCAGATAACCGTCAGAATGGCGGTCCAGATCATTGACCGGGAAAAAGCCGGATCCTTAAACACATACCGGTAAGAATCGACCGTGACGCCGACGGGCAAAAAACCCACTTCCCGGTTCACGATTGCCTGGGGCGAGCTTAAAGAGCGGGCCAAAAGATTTACCATGGGCATAACGCAAATAAGCACTACCGCAAAAAGCACCAGGACAATAATAAAGTCGCCTATTTTATGAGACTTTGACTTGATCATTTACCAGACCCCCCTCTCGCCGGATTTCCTGGCGATTGTATTGGCGGCGATCAGGAAAAAGACGCAGACCACCGACTGGAACAACCCTATGGCTGCAGAATAGGAAAACTGGTTGGAGCGTATACCCACCCGGTATACAAAGGTACTGATAACATCGGCCACATCCATAACCGTGGTGTTGGCCAATGTATAGGGCCGGTCGAATTCAATACCCAGAATACGGCCTAGATTCATGATGAGAAGTATCACGATGGTGGCCCTGATACCCGGCAGGGTAACGTGCCATATCTTGCCCCAGCGGCCCGCGCCGTCCACCTCCGCGGCTTCATATATCTCCGGGTTAATGCCGGTGATGGCCGCCAGATAAATGATGGTACCCCAGCCCATTTCCTTCCATATACCCAGTCCCACATAGGTACCGACCCAGAGTTTTTTCTCCATTAAAAAATCGATGGGGGGGATGCCAATCTTCCCCAGGGCGATGTTGACAATGCCGCTCGAGGGGGCAAAAAGCTGTACCGCGATACCGCTGATGATGATCCACGAAAGAAAATGAGGCAGGTAGATAACGGTTTGGGTGAACTTTTTGTACATCTTGGAGGGCACTTCGTTGAGCAGAATGGCAATGATGATCGGCATGGGAAACCCGAGAACAAGATCGAGCACATTCAGCATGATGGTGTTGCGTAGAACGATATAAAAATCTTTGTTGGTAAAGGCCTGGATGAACCACTTAAAGACATTTGTCTCCCCGCCGGTTGGCGACGACTGCGCCCACGGGGAACTCCATACGCCGCGGAAAATGTTGTAGTCTTTAAACGCGATGATGATGTTTGTCATGGGAACATACCGAAAAGCGAGGAAAAACGCCGTCGGCAGCAGCAACATCAAATAGAGCATCCAAGTGCGCTTGAAGTATTTCAACCCTTCGCCCTGACACCGCGCACGTTCGGTTAGTACTGTTTTCATTTTATACACCTTATTTTTTTCAATTCCGCCATCGTCTTTACTCCTTAATAAAAAAAAGTATAAGTCCCGTGCCGAAACCGGTAAACAGAAACTATTGCTTGCCGGTATACATTTTGCTTATTGACGGATCAATGAGCAAAATGTATACTTATCGTTAAAAAAGAGGGGGCTCTGGAATGAAGCTTAATCGTATTCCCTTTTCGGTACGGCTGTTCGGATATTTCGCCCTCCTGGCCGGTATTTCGGTCATCGCCCTGAGCATCCTGAACCACATAATCATCCTGTCTTTTTACCGGGATCACCTGGGCCAATCCTACCTGGAACGGCTTAAAACAGCGGACCGGATATTCACCCTCTGGAATGACGAAATGAGGAACCAGTCCCTGATCATCTCCCTGAACGAGCATCTTAAGGCCGTTGCCCCGGAAAGCGGGGATTCCGTCCGCGATCTTATCCGCCTGAGCGGGGACCTGAACAACATAGTCCGGGCGGGCAGTAAATACCATTCCGTTTTTATCATTCCCCTGGACGGAGAAGATATCTTTACTTCCCTGTCCTGGGTAATTCCCCCGGGGCGGGAACTGGGCCGTTTCTACCGGGACTATGCGGAACAGCGTCCCCCCGCCGGCTGGCGGGAAACCTCCCATTCTTTATTTTCCGAAGGGAATAATATTTCGCCCGAGCCGGTACTCAGCTACTTTACCCCCCTGGTTCCCTATGCCACCGGGATTCCCGGTTACATCGCCTTTAATGTCCGCGTAAGCGACTTGAGCCGGATAATCAACGGGGACACGGAAGAAAGTACCCAGACAGTGATCATCGTCAATGAAGAGGGCGAGGTACTTTCTGACGTGGATAAATCAAATATCGGTTCCAGCATCAGCCGTTTTCCCGCCCTGTGGGATCACATAAGAAACGGCGAAGCCTCCGGTTTTTCTGCCATCAACATTGAAGGGACCGATTGCTTTAACGTTTTTTTGAAGTCCTCCTTCAACGGCTGGTACTACTACCTCAACATTTCCATGGAGGAGATCAACGCCCGGATGGGACTTATCTATGTAATTTCTGCATGCATGGTTATCGTTTTTCTTGTGCTGATAAGCGTTCTTTCCCTGTTTTTTGCCCGGCGGCTGAACAAGCCGGTCAAGTCGATTGTCAGCCGTCTGCGGGACAATGAAAATATCAGGGTTGACGAAGGGGCCAATGAATTTACCCAAATATCCGCCGCCCTGGAAAGTTTTTCCCTCAGGCTGTCGGAAGATGCGGAACTGATTTCGGAATACCAACTCCTCAGAATAGTTTCGGGAAACGCTGCCGCGCCAAAAGACATCTTTACCCAACCGGTTTTCCGCTGCATTGTCCTGCTGCCGGAATTTCCCGCCGAGGCCCGAATGGGCCGAGGTTCCCCTCCGGAACATGCCGCCGAGGCCCAAACGGGCGGTGAAGCGGCCGGCATGGAAGCGGTAAAACGGGAAATCATCGGCCGCTGTTGTTCCCGGCTCGGCCCCCTGGCATCCTGTTTCGGATTGTCCCCGGATAAAAACAGCATCCTCATCCTCCTTAATTTCCGGGAATTGCCGGACGAACTGCTGGTAAAGACCCTCCGTGATATTCAGGATGACTGCCGCCGGGATCCGTGGCCCGGCTTTTCCGGCGGCATAGGAAAGGCCGCGAATATTGACGAGGTGTTTCTTTCGTACAACACCGCCTGGACCGCCGTTTCCTTCAGGCTCCTGTCCGGCCCCGGCAGCCTTCTGGTCTATGCCGATGACATGGAGACCGTGAAGGGTTATTTTTATCCCCATGACCGGGAAAAGATCATCTTCAACAGCCTGTCTCTGGGCAATCCGGAAAAGACCGCCGCCGCCCTAACGGCTTTCTGTGAGGACATCAGGGCGAAAAAAGGCATATCCGTAGATAATGTACGGGCCGCCTTTAACCAGCTTATGGGCGGTCTCATACGGTACCTCATGGAACTCCGCATCAAGTCCCGGGAAATTTTTGGCGAAGAATACCAGCTTTACAAAAGCCTTGCTGAATTCGAATTCATTGATGACATAAAGGAATTTTTTATGAATAACTTTATGAAAATCATAGCCTTTGAGAACAAAAACGGCGATAAGAAAAAAACCCATATCACCCGTATCCTTGATTACCTTAAAACCAACAGGGACAAAACCTTCGATCTGAACGTCATGGCGGACAGTCTGGGTTTAAGCTATTCCCATGTGCGCCGGGTTTTTACCGAAGAGACGGGGGAGAATATCCTTCACTATGTCTATAAACAAAAGGTGGAAGGGGCCAAGAAGCTGCTCCTGGAAACAGACCTGGGCATTAATGAGATTGGGGAGAAAAAGGGATTCTACAACCGTTTGAGTTTTTACCGTTTTTTTAAGAAGTACGAGGGCATTACCCCCAGCGAATTCCGGGAGCTTAACGGGAAATGTTTGGGTTTGAAAGATGATGTTCCGGAATAGGAATTCATTTTAAACTCGGCCTCTTCCCCATCGCCCGCCTGAACGCCTCAATATCCGCCTCCCCGCCGGGGCCTGCGGGACAGAGTTCCTCCGCAGTGATGTCCAGTTCAAAGGGCCGGCGGGCCACATCTTCAGGGTAGTGAGCGTCCGAAGATGTGGTAATGGGGTAGCCCAGGGTATCCAAGGGAGATGAGGTTTTGTCCGGCCCAAATACTTTGGGCGGCAGGCGGACGCACTCAACCGCGGCCCAGGGTCCATCAACAACCGCGCCAAGCTGGCTCCACATGGAAAAGGCCGAACGGTCCACATGGGCGGGGATCACCAGGCCCCCGAACTCCGCGGCCTTGGCCCCGATTGACTCAATGCTCAGGTCCAGGGCATTGGGAAGAAAATACTCCACTTCCCCCTCAATGTTGTCATCTTCATCTACATAAACCTGATCCCCGGTCTTTTCCGGGTCATTGGGAAAGGGGACAATGATGCTGTAGGCATATTCACTAAATGCCAAACTCGCCTCAAGGCTGGTAAAAAGGCAGAGGGTATGGATCTCCTCCTGGGTGGTGGCCTCCATGCCGAAGACGGGGATGATCCCGAATTTGGGGCAGGCTTTGGCGAAGGCCGGGCAGTTAAGGCTGGAATTGTGATCCGTCAGGGCCAGTACTTTGACCCCCTTGGCCGCGGCAAGCTCCGCCAGATAACGGGGCGACAGATCCAGGGACCCGCAGGGGGAGAGGCAGGAATGGTTATGCAGGTCCGTTAAGAGCGGCACTCAGACACCTTTATTTCTTTAAAAGCCCGTAAAGTTTCCCCGAAACGGTGTACTGGTTTTCCTTGGTCAGCAGCACCGCGATACCTTCGTCTTTTGCCGCCGCCAGCATGTCCTCCGGCAGGGGCCGGTTGTTACAGATGATGATCGCCGTGATGTTTACCAGGGTTGCCACCGCCACGGTATTTTTGTGGGCCTGGATAGTGATCAATGCACCGCCATCCTTGGCGTTGGCCATCACGTCCGAAAGCAGGTCCGAGGTGTAGGCGCCCTCAAGGCCGGTATCGTCGAATTCGGCCTGGACAATTTCGGCCCCCAGACTGGCGGCAGCTTCCCGAATGGTCATGTTTCTTCCTTTATGGTGGGGGAATTGAGGAACACCGTCGAGCGGACCCTGGTGCCGGACCCCAGGGCGGAGTGGATGGTAAACTCATCGGACACCCGCTTGGTATTGGCCAGGCCCATGCCCGCGCCGAAGCCCAGGGAGCGGACCCATTCGTTGGCGGTGGAAAAGCCCTCCTGCAGGGCCTGGTTCACATCGGCGATGCCGGGCCCGGTATCGGCGGCAATGATGGTCACCTTGTCGGGCTGGATGGAACACTGGATGAGCCCCCCGTTGGAGTGGACCACCTGGTTGATCTCCAGCTCATAACTGGCAATGGCCACCCGGCGTATGATCTTGGGATCGACGTTGCGCGCCTTAAGGGCCTTTTTAATCCCCGTGGAAGCCCGCCCGGCTATTTCAAAATCGTAGCGGACGGTGGTGAATTCCATCTCCGAATTCGCCGAAGGCCCCGTCATTCCGCTTTGATTTATCTTTTCCAGGCGCAGAACCTCCCGGTTCATCTCTACCAGCAGGGTGCCAATCACATCCTTGGAGGTGATGATCCCCATGAGTTCCTTGTTTTTGTTCACCACAGGGAAACGGCCGTACCGGTACTTGTTGAGATATGAAATGGCAAAGGACAGGGGCATGTCATCTTCCAGAACGATGACATTCCTGGTCATCCGCTCCTCCGCGGGGCGCTCGATAAAGCCCTTGTCCAGGGCGGTGACGATGTCGTCCATGGAAACGATCCCCGCAAGACGGCGATCCTCCTCCACAATGGGCACCCCGGTGATGTAATTTTCCCGCATAAGCGCCTGAATATGGCGCATGGTGTCGGTTTTTTTCGCGGTAACCACCGCCCCAACCATCACATCCTTGATTTTAAGCTGATAGATAAGTTCCAGCACCGCCGAAGGTGAATCGACGGTGCTGATAGGTATGTCTTCTTTTGCCGGAGGAGCCTCACCGCTCATAAATTTTTTCCCAAAATGTACTTTTCGATAACCTCGGCAACCCCATCGTCATCGTTGGATTTTTCGGTCACCAGTGAAGCGATGCTCTTGATCCGCTCGTCACCGTTCGCCATGGCAACCGCCATTCCCGCCCAGCGGAGCATGGCCTCATCGTTCATGGAATCCCCGATGGCCAGCACCGACTCCCGGTTAATGCCCAAAAGTCCCGCGACCTTTTCCAGAGCGGTTCCCTTGTCGGTTTCGGCGGGTAAAATTTCCAGGAAATAGGGTTTGCTGGTAAAAAGGGTGATATCGTCCCCCACATAGGTCCTGATGATGCTTTCCAGGGGGTTAAGCAGCATGGGGTCCCCGGGGATAAGGAGCTTATGACAGCCTTCGGCCACCATGGCCCTGAAATTCTCCACCACCACCTGCCTGAGGCCGGTCAATTTTTGATCATAATTGGCAAATTCATTGGAACGGGACACGTACATCACATCATCTTCGTAGATTTGAACGGGAAAACCCTCGGCAACCGCCAGATCATAGGCGGTAAGGGCCGCGTCAATATCGATCATGCTCTCAAAAATCCGCTTTCCCGTATGGCTTTCCTGGATAATCGTGCCGTTATTACAGATGAGGTAACCGGGCCGTTTGTTCATCCCCAAAAGACGGGCAAATTTGTCCATGGCCGCCGGGACGCGCCCCGAGGCCAGTACCACCACCACTCCCTGCGCCTCCGCCCGTTTGATGACATTCCGGGTGCGGTAAGAGATGGTCAAGTCAGACCGGAGGAGGGTGTCATCCAGGTCCAGGGCAAGCATTTTAATGGATTCCATTGTTATAGAATAACCGCAAACATCCCACTATTCAATAGAAATTTTAAAACAGATTTTGTATAATAAGTCATGGGAAAAACTTACGTTTTTGTGAACCAGAAGGGGGGGGTCGGCAAGACCACTTCCGCGGTGAACATCGGCGCCTATCTCGCAGAAGAAGGAAAATCCGTGCTTCTGGTGGATTTTGATTCCCAGGGCAACCTTTCCAGCGGTATCGGCGCAAAACCGCCCAAGCCGGGGGTGTATGAACTCATCTCCGGGGCGGCGCCCATAGACCGGTGCATTCGTAAAACCGCCATTCCCAATCTTTTGGCGATTCCCGCCGGCATCGACCTTTCCGGGGCGGCGGTGGAGCTTATCGAACAGGAAGATCGGGACTTTTTCCTGAAAAAAGCCCTGGAACCGGTCCGCAGCCGCTACGATTATATCCTGATAGACTGCCCCCCCAGCCTGGGGGTGCTTACCCTGAACGGCATGTCCGCCGCCGATGCGGTGCTTATCCCCATGCAGTGCGAATATTTTGCCCTGGAAGGGCTTACCCTGCTCATCCAGACCATCAGCCGGATTCAAAAAAGCCTGAACCCCGGCCTGACTATCGGGGGAATTTTCTTTACCATGTACGATCCCCGTATCCGGCTTGCCCAGGACGTGGTCAAACAGGTAAGCGCCTACTTCAAAAGCAAGGTTTTTACCACGATTATCCCCCGGAACGTCCGCCTTTCCGAAGCGCCTTCTTACGGGAAGCCCATTTCGATCTTCGACCCCAATTGCAGCGGGGCCAAGGCCTACAAAAGCCTTGCCCAGGAACTGATCCGCCGTGGCTGCTAAACGCGGTCTGGGCAAGGGTCTTGAGGCCTTGTTCCCCGTAAACGAGGATGACGGCGGTCTCTCCGCGGCAGGCCTGTCTTTGGGCTATTCTGAAGGGCAGGGCGCCCCTGGTGAAGCGGTCCAAACCCCGGCGGCGCGTGGGGGCCAAGGCGGCGGGGAGCAAAAAATCCCAGGGGAGCTTCTGCTCCCCCTGGACAAGCTCCGGCCTAACCCGGATCAGCCCCGTAAATATTTTGATGAGGCGGAATTGCAGGAACTGGCGGATTCCATTCGGGAACACGGCATCATTGAGCCCATCATAGCCGGGGACGCCGGGGACGGGACCTACATCATCGTTGCCGGCGAGCGGCGCTGCCGGGCCGCCGCCCTTGCGGGTCTTACGGAAGCGCCGGTCATCATACGGGACTACACCGGCGAAAAGCGGATGGAAGTTGCCCTTATCGAAAATGTCCAGCGCTCTGACCTGAATCCCATCGAGGAAGCGGCGGCCTACAAAAACCTGATGGACCTTACCGGCCTTTCCCAGGACGAGATCGCCGCAAAGGTCGGCAAAAACCGCTCCACCGTGGCAAACGCTCTGCGGCTCCTCCGCTTACCGGCGGATGTCCAAAAGAGCCTTGAAAAGGGGGAACTTTCCTCCGGCCACGCACGGGCTATCCTTTCGGTAACAGCCCCCAAAGATCAGGCCCTGCTCTACCGGGAAATCCTCAAGGCGGGCCTTTCGGTGCGGGAAGCGGAAAAACGGGCCGCCGCTCTGAATAACAGCGAGGAAGGGGGCGAAAAAGCCAAGGCAAAGCCGCCCCGCAAGCGGGAGGCTGAGATAGCGGCCATGGAACAGAAATTTATCGATACCCTGGGCACCAAGGTGGTGATCAACGGGGACATCCAAAAGGGCAGCATCCAGATCGACTATTATTCTATGGAAGATTTGGATCGGCTCTACGGGATTTTGGGGGGACGAAAAGGTTAAATTGGAGAAACCTTGCCAATCACAATATTACCCGTTATTCTATATTCATGTCACATCCCCGTTTAACCCTCCGGCAGAAACTCGGTTTCGGTATATTCGACCTGGGGGGGAACATGTTTTTCACCCTCATGGGGTTCTGGACCCTTAAGTACCTGACCGACACGGTGGGGCTTGCCGCGGCATGGGCGGGGATTGCGGTGATGTTGGGAAAGGCCTGGGATGCGGTGACCGATCCGGTGATGGGCTTTATTTCCGACCGTACCCGGACCCGTTGGGGCCGCCGCCGGCCCTACCTTCTCTTCGGGGCGCTGCCCATGCTGTTGACCATGTGGCTTTTTTTCACCGCGCCCCCGGCTGTAAGTCCCGTGCTCCTCTTTCTCTGGGCGATGCTGACCCTGATGCTCCTCAACACGGCAGCGACGGTGATCAACATCCCCTATTCTTCACTGACCCCGGAATTGACCGACGATTACCACGAGCGGAGCAGTCTGAACGGTTACCGCTTCGGCTGTGCGGTCTTTGGAACCATCATTGGAGCGGCGGCGGTACAGCCCCTGACAGAGCTTTTCAGCAACCCTCATCTGGGTTGGTCCGTGACCGGGCTTATCCTGGGGGCGGTGATGGCAATCACCACCCTGCTCACCTTCTTCGGCACCAAAGAAAAGGCCGCCGCCGACATTCCCACCGAGGGCTTTTTTTCAACCTATAAGGGGGTATTTTCCAATCGCCCCTATGTCAGGCTCCTCTTTACCTATGCCCTGCATATCATGGGGATCACCTTCCTCCAGAGCATCCTGGCCTACTACACCGAATACATCTACCGCCGCCCGGACATTACCCCCCTGGCAATGATGATTCTGCTGTTGACCGCCATGGTTTTTATTCCCGTTTCGGTGCTGGTTTCCAAAAAAATCGGGAAAAAGCGGACCTACCAGATCTGTTTTGCCATTATTGCCAGCGCCTGCATGATCATTTACCTCTTTGGGCAAAACAGCGGGATCGGCTTCTTCCTGGCGCTGATGGCATATGCGGGCATCGGGGTGGGGTTCAGCTACGTGGCCCCCTACGCCATGGTCCCGGACGCCATCGACTACGGCGCAGTCAAAGCCGGAGGGGAGCGGAAAGAGGGGGCCTATTACGGCATCTGGACCTTTATCTCCAAGCTGGGCACCGCCCTTTCGGTTTTTGTTTCCGGGGCCATCCTCTCCCTGGGGGGCTATATTGCCAATACGGAACAAAACGAGACGGCCATTACCGCCATCAGGCTCCTCATCGGCCCCATCCCTGTGGTCATTCTGGCAGGGGCGCTGGTTGTGATCCAGTTCTATCCCCTGGACGAAGGGACCTTTAAAAAACTGATGGAGCAGGGGCAGAAGTAAACGCAAAGGCGCCATAAGCGTTTACTTATTACTGCGTTACAAACTCCTCCCCCCGTTCATCCAGGATCGTCAGGTTCGACAAGGCTATGTACAAATAAGGGTAGCCGTCTTCTTCATAGGTTTTTAAAACGCCGACTGCCTCAACCCAATCATCATCATTGGGGTATGATTTATCTGCCCCGTCCCATGCCACCTCAAATCCGGCATTTCCGTCACTCCCGCAGCAGCCGGGGCCGTAGCGAAGCACAAAACAATAGGCCGGGTCACTTTCCTCATATTGTTCCTGCTTGAAAAGCCCCTCAAGTTTAATTGTTTTTCCCAGGTAATCTTCGGGATTAAGGTATACATCATTGACCTCTGCGATAAACATTTTTTCTTTAATCTCAATGACCGTGTTTTTTACGGTCGATTTTACCGGAATTGGTTCGCTTTCAGAAACGCCTGGCGCTAACACTACCGATAGGGTCCCGGCGGTATTAGCTTGCGGTATTCTACCGCCTGGTGAAACAGTTTTTGTGTTTCCGCAACCTAAAAGTGAAAAAATGGCAATAAGAAAAACAACAGATACCTTCTTCATGGCTTTTCGCTCCTTATAAAAAATGTTAATCACCCAGAACAACAAGAATGCAATAATATTTATCATTACCACGCTTGCGCCTGTCGGCGTTGCATATATATACGAAATAACAATACCGATAAAAAAACATACGATTGAAAGAATCGCGGAACAAACAGTAACGCTCTTAAACTTTTTGAGTAAGCGCATCGATGTAAGGGCGGGGAAAATGATAAGGCTTGAAATAAGCATTGCGCCCATCATACGCATACCCAATACAATGGTGATTGCGGTCAAAAAGGCGATAAGCATATTATAGACACCTGTTTTTACCCCCGTCGCTTTCGCAAATGTCTCGTCAAAGGTTATGGCGAATAATTTGTTATAAAACACGATAAAGAGGGTCAGAACCATTACCGACAGGATAATACTCAAACGTACATCGGCCTTGCTCATGGCAAGAATACTGCCAAAAAGATAATTGCATACATCGGTATTCATCCCCGTGGTTTGTGAAATGATCACCACGCCGATTGCCAATGAACCGGTAGAAATGAGCGCAATAGCGGCGTCGCCTTTTATTTTGCTATTTTCGCTTAATCGCAGCAGCAGAAAAGCGGCGGCTATTACAACCGGTATCGAGACGGTAAGGGGTGCAACATTCAACGCAGCGGCAAGGGCAAGGGTCCCGAAACCGACATGGGAAAGCCCGTCACCAATCATGGAATACCGTTTTAACACAAGGCTTACGCCGAGCAGGGCGGCGCAAATGGAAACAAGAGATCCGACAATAAACGCCCTGAAAATAAATGTGTAGGAAAACATTTCCCCTAACACGGTAAAAAAATTAGAAGCCATGTTGTCTCTCCTTTTCAGCGCCCAGGAATTGTTTTCCTGTGGCGGAATTGAGGTATTCTTTTGTTTCTCCAAAGAAACATTGTCTGTTTTGTAAATGCAGTATTTTTGCTGCGTACTTTTCCGCCGCCTCAATAT
>BOBW01000013.1 GCA_026002595.1 Spirochaetia bacterium
AGAATATCTTTCGTTATATATATTTACTCAGGACACCTTTGCCGAAATCGGCCTTGAAATTATTGAGACGGCGAAATCATGTATAAAAGCATTTAACAGCGGTCATGGAAAATTTCTTCATTACTTCAATTACGCATTGAGTAACCGGCGGCGCGTGAGCGCAGGAAAAAAAGCCGCGCAGGAACGGCAGCACGGGTTAAAGGTTGGCGATGATGCGCTTGTCAGAAAGGTAAATGGATATGCGCGTCTGAAAGGGTATGATTTATCGAACACTTCGACGATCCGACATTTGTGTGCCGATACGTCGAGCCTGGATGTGATTGCCGCTTTGTGCAATGTACCGGCGGAAGATGTGGTACGCACCATCCGCACAATATACGAAACTTCCGTGTTGGGAGAATTCACCCTCAGCGATGACGGCAATGAGATAAGTATTTTTGATCGCATGTCAACGCCGGAGACAAAATTTGAAATGAATGATGAAGTACTTGCATTGTTAAAATCCATCGACAGTGCCTATAAAAACAGCAGGGACAGCCAGAAGCCCCTGCTCAAGAAACTGATAAGCATTAAACTTGCTCCCGTGATTTTAGAGCTGGAACTTGATCCGGCCTTTGATTTTTGGGATACGGACATTGAAAAACAATACCGTTTAACCGGCGCCGTACCTACCGCCCGCGACATTGCGGCGATGTTCGATGTACTTGAACAAAGCGCAAGCCGGACAATCAACAATTTTTTCAAAAAAGTTGCATCAAACTGTTAAGTTAAGTCATCCTCAAGACTATTTATAAGTATGAGCAAATACTTAAAGAAGATGATAACGATAGTACTGTTTGGAATATCGGCGGCAATATATTCACAGGAGATATTTAACTCCAACGATTATTATTTGATGGGAGACATAGGCGTAAGTTACGATGGAACAGAATTCCATTTGGACCTTATGGGCAGTTATGGATTCTATTTTGATATATTTGGCAGTCTCTATCTCAGGCCCGAACTGGAACTGGACTATAAAAACGATGCCAAATATGACAGCTGGCGTTTTGGCCCGCATTTTTCAGCATTATACGGATATAATATAGGGGCCAAAGCATTCAGCGTGTTTTTTTACGGCGGCGCCGGATTTGGTTACAATTTCCTTTTATCTTCAGCAGAAAGCGGTGGGAGCAGCGGATGGGTTGGGAACGGTATTTTTGGCGCAAAACTTTTGTTTTATGGGTTTGGCGCCTATGCCGAATACCGGATGAGTTTTTTAGACGGAACCAATAGATTATCCGTAGGTTTAACCTTTGCGGTTGGGGGCAGCAGTTACGCTCCCGCGCCATATAAACCACCGACGCCCGCTCCCGCGCCGCCGCCTCCGGGTGCGAATAATAAAAACCGCGACAGAGACTACTTTTAATATATCAGGGGGGACCATGAAAAGATTTATCATTAAATCCGCAGCGGTAATATTCTTAATACTATCCCTGGCGTCCTCATGCTCCAAAAATGAACCCTACGGAACCATTGAAAGAAGCAGTCTTCCTAATATTAGGCCCGACTTTCAGGAAGGGCAGGGCGTTGATGCGAACAATAACGGCAAACCTGATTTTATCGTGCGGAACGGGCGTTTTATCGGTACGGTTTCCGGCAAAGACTTTGGTCCTGCTACTGTGGCAAACCTAAATGCCCGTAAAACTACAGCCCCAACGCAAATAAAGCCCGCACAGATAAAACCCTCTGCCGTACCGGCCGCAGCATCTGCCATAAATTATACAAACTATACTAATTTCAAAAATTATGCCTACTATCCTGTCCGTCAATTTCTTGACACAACAGGCTGGACACTAACATCACAAAGAAGCCATGAACTGCCTGAGGACATCAAAAACAAGGTTCGAAAAATCGGCGATTACCTGCACAGCCGCTATACCTACGGCACATACAAGCCATTCGATGGAATAGGACAGGATGATGACAACGTATTTGATTGCGATGATTTTGCGGGCCTAATGTACCGAATGGGACGCGAAGCCGGACTGGATATGTATATAATAAGCCTGCCCGGCCATTGGGCAAACGCGGTCAGGTATGGGAATACCCTTTACACCGTTGAACCCCAGGGAGTAAAGGTAAAGTACCGGGATACAAGCAAATTCGGCAAATTTACATTGGCGGACTATGCACGTTATACAGAACAAATTGTTGTTGAGCGATAAAAAACGAGGAATGTGAAATGGAAAACGGTCTGAAAACTGTCAAGTGGTTTCCCGCCGGAAGCAATGTTGTGTTTTACGGCTATCCGGGCAGCGGGAGAACAAATGCCTTTATGAAAATTGCGGTAAAATTAAAACTTGGATTGAAAATACCAATAACCATCGTGAATTGCGATACATGGCATCTGGGAAAAAATTACACAATAGAATCATTTGCAGAAATAACAGATGTTCCGTTTCATAAAATGGAGATTGATAAATTAGCCGATCTCCGGGACGATAATTTGCTTATTTATTTACGGTTTGATGAAAAAGGTTACTTTTCAGAAGAAAATAAATCAAACATCGGTTTGAATCTAAATTATTTTTTTCAGAAGGATATTTTTCAGAATAAGAAATTCAAGAAAGTACTTGTACTCGATTGTACGCACAAAGACGAGATCAATGATGCGTTAATAGAATCGGTCAGAAAAGATTTTATAGATGCGATAATACTTACAAAAGTTGATTTGCCCGCAGACAAAGAACCGGTTTACAATTATCTTTGTTCAATAAATATACCTGTTGCATTTATTTCGTTTGGAGAAGATATTATTAATGATGGCGCATTTGTTGACAATGTTGTTATTTCAAGGATATTTGAAAAGCATCATAAAGAATGAGAAACATATGTTTGGTTATTTGTATTTTTTTATTCTCAGCTTTATTAAACGCCGAACAAGTGCGGGACCATAACAACAACGGACACATCGATAATTATGATGTTGCACGGTCACACCAAAACGATTATTTCTGGAGAAATGGGGCATGGTATTACCTGAATCAGGGGGATATTAATTATGCGCGAAACGCAGCAAACTACCCAAGACAAAATCAAAAAACACAAGGCAGCACGACGAAAAATGGTCATCCCGTATTAATTATTATCACGATTATTGGCGGAATTTACCTTACAAAAAAGTTTTTAAATTATTATAAGGAGAAAGAATACCAGGAACGGCTCAGGACACAGCGAATAGAAGAAATTCGGCAAAAGGAGACGAGAAGACAGAAAATGGCACAAGAACAACAGATGCAGTGGTTCGAGGAGGTTTTAGCTCAAAAGGAGCGGGAATATCAAGAGCAGCTAATCAGGCAGTTGGCCGAAGCGTTTATGCAGGGATACAAAAGGGCAGCCCCTCCGCCTAAAGCGCCGCCGCAGTCTGATATGGTTTCATTTTATCGAAATATGCTACGGCTTAGATTACAATTTACCAAGAACGAGCTTAAAAATGCCTATCGTGAAGCCGTGAAAAAATATCATCCCGATAAATACACCGATGCTTCAGAGCGCGACAGGGAAAATGCTGAAATGCTTATGAAGCAGGTTACTGAGGGGTATGAAGTGTTAAACGAGTTGACAAAGTGTTAAGTTTTTTTATCTTCCCTGCTATAATAAAGGATGATACTATTTTAAGGGGTGTGTAAAATGAAGGTTACTATTTTTGCTTTAATAATTGCGTTGGCCAGTTGTGGATCAACGCCTGCACAAACAGACAGAAGTCAACAGGACGCTGGTGAAGAACATCTGTCATCTTCAACGAGAACAAATACATTCAACGGTATTTCAGTTGAGGTGATTGGGATTCCTTATGAATATAAAGATATTTGTGGTTATCGCTCATTGGACTCCCTTATAGAGGCAGAGTATAAGTTGATATCCACCGGACAGTCTTCATCGTTTGTTAACTTTAGTATTGACAGGTTTATTTTAAACTTTAATGCAAATGGCAGCCTGGTTATCAGCACCGTCTACAGCTATGATAAAACACCGGCGCAAAATGGGGGCATTTTATTCTGCCCAATCAGGGAGGATACACGAATGGAAACTTGAACCTAAATACCACCGCCATTCCGGCGGTAATTGTTCGCTTGATTTCTACAATGACAGCGCAGTCTCCCAGGCAAAACTGAACGAGATGCGGAGCGACTCCTCTTTGGGAAAGGTTTATGATGTGCTCCTTTCTGTTGCAGAAGATATGGATTACAATTATCCTGCCATTTGCCGCAGGGCCGCATTTGTCACACTGCCAAATGGCAAGGAGCCGTTAAAAGGCGTCTGCGATGATTATTCCAATCTCTTGATTGATAGACTCACTGCGGCCAATATCAATGGTGTCAGCAATATACAAAAGGTGACAGGACAAAATCATGCATGGGTTACACTTATGTATAAAGGAAAAACTCTTTATCTTGATGCCACATGGTTTGACAAAAACAACATCAATGAAAATGGCGTGGTTGACCATACACCTTACAAGGACCCGCGCAACATGACCTTCGACAACGAAATCTTTACCAATCATAACCAACATCATATTGCCGGGGGTACAAGAAACATTGGATCATGATACGGTAGACCCTGATCGGAAGAACGCGCCACATCCCTGCGGCGCTAAAAAAAGGAAGGAGTATGGTAACGTATGTTTTATCATTGGTTTTAGGAGTATTACTATTATTGTTTACCATTACAATAAGTGGTTCAAGCCCTCTTAGCTATTTTGATTTACCCAATTTAATGTTTGTGGTTGTATGCCCATTCATAGTGATGTATGTATTACATGGGCATGCTGCCATAAAAACGGCTTTTAGTGCGCCATTTAAGAAAAATAGTTCCAGGGAAACATTGTTGCAGGCAAACAGGTATTTTAAGAATCATAATAAAGTAACATGGTTATGGGCATTTGCGGCGGCGCTTATTGGGGTAATTGGAATACTGCAAAATTTAAACAATAAATTGGCGATTGGGCCTAATCTGGCCCTGGCGATTATGTCAATATTTTATGCCGCAGTAATACATGTTTTTGTAATAATACCGTTTACAGTATTGATAGATTTGAAGCAAAGTGTTAAGTTAGGGCACACCGAGGACTATTTATAAGCAGGGTAAAGGCGTGAAAAAGATAATGAAAGATGTGGTTATGCCATTTTCAGAAAGGTATAGAGGAAACTAAACAAAAGGGGGTAGTAAATGTATTGGGCTAGAGAGATTGAGGTGATTTACCCGGAAGGGCTTTCCAAGAGATACACGTATTTGTTGTGTGACTCTTTTGAGGAGTTTACCGAAGATACCGCCGGAGTTGTATCGGCGCCGGGTGTTTGGGATGCGCAAATTGGGAAATTATCGAAGGCAGAGGCAAGAGCAAGATCCGCTGCAGAAGGAGCACAACGACTTGATTGGGAGTTAAACCAACATCTGTCGCCGAATGTTATTTCTGTCATGCGGAATCTGGGTGCGGTAATTTCAGCAACAGTGGTACAAGATCTCTATGGAACCGGAGCAGAAGAAGGAATGCGCGAATTCAGGGAATTGATAATTAATAGAAAAGAGGGGGAAAAATTTTATATTGCAACAACATATATACCCGGATATGAATCCATATTCGACGGCACGATTAACAAAAAAAGCCAGGCGACTGCCCCGGTGAATGGTGATGATGTCTATGCCTATTGTGACATAGGGCTTGCATATTACGAAAATCATGACTATGACATGGCAATAAAGAACTTTTCAGAGGCAATTGAAATCGCTCCCCAATTCTGCCCCGCGTATTACAATCGGGGCGGCAATTATTACCTGAAAGGCGACTATGATAAGGCGATTGCGGACTTAACGCACGTTCTCAGAATAGACCCAACTATCACGGTTGCAAAAGAATTGCTGCAAAGAGTCCAGGATATTAGTAAGGAAGGCGCTTGATTATGGCATAATCCTATACTATCATAGTACGGAGAAAAGGGGTTTATATGGCAGACTTACCCAAAGGATTTACCCTCTCAACAAAGGATTTCAAGAAAACAACGGTGGGAGCCAAATTGGGCGAAGGTGGACAGGGGGCGGTCTACCGGGTGGACTACGATGGCCAGCCCAAGGCCCTCAAGTGGTATACCACAGTACTAAAAAACCCGAAAAAGTTCTATGAAAATCTGGAAAATAACATCAAAAAGGGGGCTCCTGCCAACGCTTTCCTCTGGCCCGAGGCCATTACAGAAAAGCAGGGGGAAGCCTTCGGGTATATCATGAAGCTGCGGCCCCCGGAGTATGTGGATTTTTCCCGGTTCCTTATCGGTAAGGAAGGGTTTGCCGGTATTACCGCCATGGTCAACGCAGCCCTGCGTATTACCGAGGGGTTCCGGGAATTGCACCTCAAGGGTTACAGCTACCAGGACCTGAATGACGGCAACTTCTTTATCAACCCTCAAAATGGGGATGTGCTGATCTGCGATAACGACAACGTGTCCGAGTACGGCAAGAATTCGGGGATTGCGGGGAAGGCCCGGTACATGGCGCCGGAGGTGGTACTGGGCAAAAGCCAGCCGGGGATTAAGACCGATAGCTTTTCTCTGGGGGTGGTGCTTTTCCTGCTCTTTACGGGGAACCATCCCCTGGAGGGGAAAAATACCTGCCCACCCTGCATGACCCCCAAGCTGGAACGGAAGTACTTTGGGGAAAACCCGGTGTTTATCTTTGATCCCACCGATGACTCCAATAGGCCGGTGCCGGGGCTCCACAAGGGGGCTATCGGCAAATGGCCTTTCCTGCCGGGCTATTTGCAGGATGAATTTATCAAGGCGTTCAGCAAGGAACTGCTTATCGACCCCAACCGCCGGATCATCGATCAGGAATGGCTGCGGCTTTTTATCCGGCTGCGGGGGGAAGTGTTCAAATGTCCCTGTGGTGAGGTGTACTTTGCCGACCCGGTAAATCCCAATCCCTGCCCCGAATGCGGGAAAACGAACCCCTTTATCGCCTACATCAAGACACCCCGGTACAATGTGCCCCTCCACCAGCGGACCAAGCTCTACGCTTGCCACACCGAAAAGGACTCGGAGGATTTCCAGACCCTTACGGGGGAAGCGGCCCTTGCGGGAAACGCACTTACACTGAAAAACGTGTCGGGGAAAAAGTGGTCTGTTACGGTGAACGGCAATACCAGCGCGGTGGAGCCGGAACAGGCAGTAGGGATAGCGAAGGGCATGACTTTCAATTTCGGCAGCGGCGCAGCCGCTGAAATCATATAAACCTATTTTTTAACGGAGTATTAGTATGGGACTGACTGACAAGGTAGAAATCCCCCGGAGAACCATGGTTCTGTTTTTCGTTATCGATACATCGGGCAGCATGGGCGGTTCGAAGATTGGCGCGGTGAATGCCGCTATCGAAGAATTAATCCCCGCTTTAAAGGATGTTTCCGATGAGAACCCGGACGCGATAATCAAGGTGGCGGTACTGGAATTTTCTTCCGGTTTCCGCTGGATTACCCAGAATGGCCCGGTAGAGGTGGACAAGTTCCATTGGACTTACATCGACGCAGCGGGAACCACCGATCTGGGAGCAGCCTGCCGGGAACTGGATGCAAAGCTATCCCGCAAAGCCTTTATGCAGGAGGCCGCCGGTTCCTTTGCCCCGGTTATTTTCCTCCTTTCTGATGGCGGGCCTACGGATGATTTTGCCGGGGGGCTGGCGGTTTTACAGCAGAATAGCTGGTACAAAGTGGCGGGCAGGGTAGCCATAGCCATTGGTGATGACGCAGATAAGGATGTACTGGAACAGTTTACCGGCACCAGCGAAACGGTGCTGGAAGTCCACGATGCCAAAACGCTGAAACGGCTGATCAATATGGTGGCTGTGAGGTCAAGCCAGATTGCCAGCAGGAGTTCCAATGTAGGGGATACGGGGAAAAACATCGTTGATGACCCCAATGATCCCCTGGGGCCGGGCCTCGACCTGACGCCGATACTCAGCGATCCTGACATTATCACCATAACGAACCCCGATCCTAAGAACACAACCATCCCCGAGCCGGAATGGTAGAAACTATGAATTATCAGGTATTCAACGCCCATGCCCAGGGGGAGAATCATAAAAAGTCCCCGGAAAAGGAATGTCAGGATTTTTCCCTAAGTTATGTCGATACGTCCAAGACTAGGGCCATCGCAATAGTTGCGGACGGCCATGGCAGTGACAATTGTTTCCGCAGTGCCACCGGTTCCAAAATCGCCTCGGAACAGGCCTTTCATAGTATCTTCAGATTTATTGGTACTATTGAGGGCGATCGTGGTGGGGGTATCTTCAGTAAAAAGACGCCCCCGCCTCCGCAGGAGAAGTGGGAAAAAACACTGCTGCCGGGTCTGGTAAAAAACATCGTCGCCGCTTGGCATACCGAGGTAGAAAAGGACCACAAAGCCAAGCCGTTTAGTACGGAAGAGATCGCCTGCGTAGCGGAGAAGTATCAGGAACGCTACCGCAAGGGGGAGCAATTGTATCGGGCTTATGGAACTACCCTTATCGCCGCAGCGGCTGCAAGCGATTACTGGTTCGGCATCCATATTGGTGACGGGAAATGTACCGCTTGCTACCCCGATGGCTCCTGGGAGCAGCCCATCCCCTGGGACGACAAATGTTTCCTCAACGTAACCACCTCGATCTGTGATGATGACGCAATTGAGCGGGTTCGGGTCTACTACCGCAACTGCACAGAAAAGGAAATGCCCGTTATGGTATTTATCAACACCGATGGGGTGGATGATTCCTACCCCGCCGGGGACAACGAAAAACATCTTGCCGGACTCTACCGTACCATCGCCCTCAATTTTATTGATGAGATTAAGGCCAATCCCAAGGATGGCTTTGAAAATGGAAAGAAGCAGGCGAAGGAATTTCTGCCTGACCTTTCCAGGCGGGGCAGCGGGGACGATGTCTCCATAGCGGCACTGATTGATGTGGATGCATTGAAAATGCTTGAGCCCATTTTACGGCAGCAGCTTGGGACGGAACAGGGGACAAAGTCCGGTATCACCCCACCGCAAACGTACAACCCAGCCCCGCAATAGTACGGGCAATTCATTGATGTGAAGGGATAGAGCAAAATGGCAGATACTTTTGAAGTAGTGGTACAGAAGATGGTGAAAGAACAGGGTGTAACGGTGTTTGATGACCTCGCCCGGTTCAAAAACCTATTGGCTGATTACACCGGGAATGACTTTGCGAAAGAAAGAAAACTCTTAGTGCGGATCGTTGAGGAAGGTTGTACCAAGGATATTGCCACTGCTGCTGATGTGGATATAGCTTATCGAAAAGCCCTGCGGCATTTAACAGAAGAAGCATTTCTGTCTAAAAGACCTGCGGCACAAATGTTGAGATTACTGACATTGGTTCTGCGAGAGGACAAGTATTTTGAGGACGCCGAGTCATTGATTGACCGGGGCGAGACGGAGAAAATCGTTCCCCTATTGATAAAACTTGCTAACGCTGGATACGCCAGGGCTCAGAATATTTTGGGCGATTGTTATGCAAATGGGAAAGGCGTAGTAGAAGATCAGGAAAAGGCAGTTGAATGGTACCTCAAGGCTGCGGAGCATGGCGAAGCCAGAGCTCAAAATAGTTTGGGTACTCATTATTATATTGTAGAAAATGAAAAGGCGGTATATTGGTACCACAAGGCTGCCGAACAGGGATTAGCCGATGCTCAGTATAATTTAGGTTTGTGTTATAATTATGGAGAAGGCGTTCTCCAGGATTATAAAAAGGCAGTTGACTGGTTCTACAAAGCTGCGCAACAGGGCTATGAAATGGCTAAGATGAGTTTAGGAGATTGTTACTATGATGGAAACGGCGTACCCCAGGATTATAAAAAAGCAGAGGAATGGTATCGTAAAATTACAAAGGAGGGAGGAAGCGACTACAAATATTATTATAGTCAAGGGTTACTTTGCTGTAATTATATAGATGTTTTTCATGAACGTGAAGACGAGTTTGAGTGGTACCATAAGGCTGCACTACAAGGATACGCCAGGGCTCAGAATACTTTGGGCTCTTGTTATGAGTATGGGCATGCTGGTGTGCCCAAGAATCCGGAAAAGGCGGTAGAGTGGTACCGCAAAGCTGCAGAGCAGGGATACGAATATGCGCAGGATCATCTGGGTATTTGTTATGCAGTTGGTAATGGCGTACCTCAGGATGCCGAGAAGGCGGTGGAGTGGTACCACAAAGCAGCAGAACAGGGAGACGCCTATGCGCAGAATCGTTTGGGTGTTTGTTATGCTAATGGGAAGGGCCTATCCCGGGACCAGAAAAAAGCGGTATATTGGTTCAGTAAGGCTGCGGATCAGGGATTAGCTGTTGCTCAGTTTAATTTAGGTGATTTTTATAAGGATGGTTTAGGGGTACCCAAAGACGCTGTAAAAGCAACAGAATGGTACAAAAAGGCAGCTGAACAGGGAGACGACGAGGCTCAGAATCGTTTGGGTCTTTGTTACAGTAATGGAGATGGCGTTCCTCAAAATCATGAAAAGGCGGTATATTGGTACAGCAAGGCCGCGGATCAGGGGTTAGCTGTCGCGCAGCTTAATTTGGGTGGTGCTTATAAGAATGGTCGAGGGGTACCCAAAGACGCTGTAAAAGCAACAGAATGGTACAAAAAGGCAGCTGAACAGGGAGACGACGAGGCTCAGAATCGTTTGGGTCTTTGTTACAGTAATGGAGATGGCGTTCCTCAAAATCATGAAAAGGCGGTATATTGGTTCCACAAGGCGGCTGAACAGGGAGACGCCAATGCTCAGTCTAATTTGGGTGTTTGTTATGCTAATGGGAAGGGCGTATCCCGGGACCGAAAAAAAGCGGTAGAATGGTATAGCAAGGCTGCGGATCAGGGGTTAGCCGTCGCTCAGTCTAATTTGGGTGGTGTTTATCAGTATGGTTTAGGGGTACCCAAAGACGCTGTAAAAGCAACGGAATGGTACAAAAAGGCAGCCGAACAGGGACACGACATAGCTCAGGGTTCTCTGGGCCTTTGTTACTGTGATGGGGAGGGCGTTCCTCAAAATTATGAAAAGGCGGTATATTGGTTCCACAAGGCTGCGGAACAGGGGTTAGATGTCGCTCAGTATTTTTTAGGTGCTTGTTATGAAAATGGAGAAGGCGTACCTAAGGATGCCAGAAAAGCAGTAGAGTGGTACCGCAAAGCTGCGGAACAGGAAAACGAATACGCGCAGTATAATTTGGCTAAATGTTATAACGATGGAAATGGTGTGCCCCAGGATCATGAAAGGGCTGTGTATTGGTACCGTAAAGCTGCGGAACAGGGATTTGACGAGGCTCAGTTTGAATTGGGTTCTTGTTATGAGAATGGAAACGGCGTACTCCAGGATCATGAAAAAGCAAAGGAGTGGTACCAAAAGGCTGCGGAGCAGGGGAACAAATCCGCCCAGGGAATGCTTGATACAATGAAATTTCAAAGGCGCATAAAAAATTGGTCAAATTATTGATCGTTCTGTCTTTTTATACTATTATTAAAATGGAGGTAAGATATTGTTAGATATTCTAAGATCATTCGGAATTCCTGCAATTGTCTCAGTAATTACTGCAATAATTATAAAGACTTTTGACAGAAGCCAAGAGAAAAAGGCAGAAAGAAACATGAGAATATTTGATAATAAAAGAGAATCATTTACAAGAGTATTATCATTGATAACAAACATAATAATACATATCAAATCACAATTTTCATGGGAACATGATGCCTATAGTGTAATTGCAGAAAATGACTGCGATGACTTCCAAGTAAATGTAGAAAATCAAATATTATATCTATCAGAAAAAGATATTCTAACAATAAGATTTATAACAGAATTATTAAATACTAATTCATCATGGATTTATAATGTAGCATCGGGCGATCCAAATGAATTTTTTGGTTTTGATACTAAAGATTTAGCTGTCATTGAGTATCTATATAATTTATTAATAAGAAGTTTTAAAGATGATTTGTTTGGAAATAAAAAGAAGAATGATTCTATTGATGAAATATACATCTTTAAAATAAGCTCATTATTAAAACACTTAATCGTTAATAAAGATTTTATCGATAGCACAGATAAAAAATGTTTTTATAAATTTGATTATCATGAAAATAATATACATGACTTCATTGCAAGATGTAATGAAGATAAAAAGGAATTGAAGTCATTTTGCAACAAAATTGTTGAAATATATAAAAATAGAAATGATATAAATAGTTTCGATAAGAAAAGAATTGATGATTTATCGAATTATATAAAGTTTATTAAATAAATTGTCATTGCCGTTAACAACGCATACAAACGGTTTGTGCTACGCGAACAATAAGTGGAGTGGCATCATAATGTGGCGGCACAAGGTTTTATCGGGGGGCAATTTAGCCTTCACATGATGAAAAAGGAATGACTTATATAAATGAGTTATAAGAAATGTCTACCAATTTACTCTTGACGGGAGAAACAAAATAAGTTACTATAAATCTTATGGGAGATACTTATGGAAAAGATAATTGAAAATGGTATTATAGGTATATTTGATTTATTGGGATATAAAAATTTTGTTAGCAATAATTCAATTAATGATTGTGCTAGAGACATAAAGAGCATAATAATTGAATTACCAAATATGGTTAAAAAAAGGATTCTTGAGTTTTATGATGATAATCATTCAGATCCCAATAGTTTAAAATCTCAAATTGATTCTTTTCTTGAAAAGAATTTGCATTACATAATTGTTTCAGATACTATATTATTGGCGTTTGATTTTCAGGAGTTAATGTCTGAAGATGCAGATTTTTTTACATATATTGCATTATATTATATTACATGTTTTCAAGAAACGAGTTTTGATAAAGGTTTTCCAATGCGAGGTTGCGTTGATATCGGCGAATTTTATTTTTATGATAATACTTTTGCAGGCAACACGATTGTTAATAGTTTTAATGAATCAGACATGTTAAATTTTTCTGGTACTATTATTACAGCTAATGCAATAAAAATATTAAAAGAAAAACACACAAAATCAATAGATGCATTCATTGAGTTTTTTGTTGAAAAATATAAAGTTCCTTTAAAGGATGATGTTGAAGAGTATAAATATATTATAGGATGCCCTATTGATATAAGGGACTGGGAAAAAGATGATCTTAGACAAATTATATTTGAATCTTTTCATGCGCATAAAAAAGAAATTGATCTATCAGTAATAGAAAAAATCAATAATACCGAGAATATAGTCAGGCTTTTTTTAATGAAGCGCAAGGGTGGGTATTTTGCATAATTTCAGATTAAGCGTATATTTTTGAAATGTTTTGAAAAGTACCTATTGACAAAATAGATACAGTTAAACATAATTCTATCATATATTCCTTGCATGGGGTGTATAATATATTTAAGCGAGACACCACTTTCGAGTAAAAAAGGAGGTTTTTTGTTATGATGACGGAAGAAGAGTTTAGCGTTATAGAAAACATTGTTAAACAAATATTTAAAAAATACAGAGTGAGTAATCATAGTGATTGTGATAAGGTCATGCTAGAGGACGAAATAAAGGCTACATTTAATGAGAAAAGCCTTTTCTGTCCTGTTGTTGAGTTTAATGAAGATGGACTTGATGAAATTATTTCTCTTAAAGATGGAAATGAAGCTTTTTTTGAGGTAAAGGGGCTTCTTGTCCCCTTTTCATATCGAATAAAAACTTCCTATTAGGAAGAACCGAGGAACAACATGCCAATCATCGAAGCAAACCATCTCCACAACAAAGAAAACCTACTCCACATCTCCGGCAATCACCCCGGTTGGTATCGTTGGTGGGCCAAAGAAGATGCGGTAAAAAAACTGTTAGATTCAAAACAGTTAAGCAAAAGGTATTTTGACAATCTTTTCCCCCATTTGACCAAAGGCGCCGGGGATTTAAAAAATCATTATTACCTATATACCGGCATTGCGGTAAAAGAGTCTATCCGCGCCAGATTAGACTGGCATATCAACCAGGAGCACACCCTGTCCGCCGTTAAAAGCGGATTTCTTTCAACCCTTCGGCAGTCAATTTCAAGTTTGGTTTCCGGTGACCAAAGAAATGAAAATGATACCAACCTTTTTATCGATACATTAACGGTTGAATATTATTCAGACACGAATCAAATAAACACAAAAGAAGCAAATATATTTCTCAGAGAAAACGAAGACAAGGAAATGCGTCTGAATATTCTTGTATTAAATATCATGGGAAATAAAAGAAGCGAAATTCACGATTTTCTTAAAGATTTAAAACAGGCGCGAAGCAGGGCAAAAAAACGCTATTTGGAGGACATGCAATGACCGCTTATATCCCGGTTTTATGCTGTTCTAAATCAAAGACCAGCGAACTGTTTTCTTACAATGGCAAGGCAATACATTTTGTCGCTTCCCCCAATGCAGCACCCCAGGACGGCGATTTATACTGCATTCCCGATGATAAAATCTCCCAGGGTTCTGCAAAAACCTGGCGGGATTTGATACATGAGCAAAATCACCAGGATTTGATTCCTACCTTCAAATTATATACAAATGAAGTGTATCGCAGCTTATATGAAAAATTTAAAGGGCATTTTTATATTTTCTCTGCCGGCTGGGGAATTGTTCGCTCAGCCTATAAACTTCCTGCTTACAATATTACCTATTCCAGGCAAGGTGATCCTTTGACGAAACGCACAAGGGAAATGAAATGGCCTGACTTCAATCATCTGCATGATGATGTCAAAGAAGGAAAAGTTTCTTCCAATGCCGAGATCGTTTTGTTCGCCGGTACTGACTACCTTGTCCCTTTTTATGAATTAACATCAATGATAAAGAATACAAAAATAATCATCCATAAAACTAAAGGAATCGATAAAAAACTTGGTTATGTCTATGTATCCTATTGCGAAAAAATATCAACAAATTGGTTTTATAAAGCGGCAAATGAATTTAGTATGACGGGATTGACAAGAATATTGGGGCAGTGCTAGAATGATATAGGAGTAAACAATGGCAATAAATGACGAAATAGTATCAATCAAAGACATCATTGTAAAAAGTGTTGATCCCGAAAAAGTCTACCTTTTTGGCTCCTACGCCTATGGTACACCGCATAAAGACAGCGACTATGATTTTTATGTGGTGCTCAAAGATGATTCACCGATAAAGCCGTTTGACGCGATGGATATAATAGAACAAAATTTGATTGGACTTAGAGCCCCTACAGATATTCATGCAAATTATAAAAACAGGTTTGAAGCAAGAAGCATACTGCCAACAATGGAGCGGAAAATTGTACGCGAAGGAGTATTATTGTATGACCAATGAAGATCTTGTAAAAGAATGGTTTTTACATTGATCATACCCAAACCGCCTATTCGGCTTCCTTTGAGGGATGGGATGAATTTATCGCCCTGAACACCGAATCTTCGGTTAACGGACCTTCGGTTCGATACATCCCTAGCTGCCTTAGTGACTTCAAATTCAACTGGAAGAGTGACACACAGGAAGTATCCATGGGTGCCATCTTGAAGGCGGAAACCCCTAACCCCAACGTGCTCTATTCACTCAACCTGTCCATAAAAGACCATCAGGATGAGGAAAATCTGAGCCGCCGGTTTAATGCACTTAAAGCAGGGATTCGGGTGAAGAAATAGGAGAACCTCTGTGCGCAAAGAAACGGGGACTCCTAACTTCTCCAATAAATGTCAAAAAATTCATTTATGATATCTTCAAAAGCGGTTAAGTTATTATCCCGGAATGCATCGTACACCTGGCGCCCCCTTCTTGCGTCAAGGGCGTCATAAAACCAGTTGTATATGTCTTTGGCGGTGTTTGTTTTTTCAAGCCGTTTAAAGGTGTCTTCAACACTTTCTTTTATATCCTGAATCAAGCCGGGACAATTCAGTGCCGGTGCGATGACTTTAGTATTTAAGAGATCGAATAATTTGTTTCGTTTCTCGCGATCGTTTTTTTCATTTTCCTTATAGAGCATCTCAACCGCGTCAGCAATATTGGTTCCAATAAAAACAGCAAACCTTTGCAAGTTTTCAAAATACATGATAAAGTCAGCGGAAGCAACATCCGCCTCGCTGGGGTGGGCGGTAAAATTTCGAATATCCCGTACATTCCGGGCAAGTTTTTCCTTCCGGGAATCAAACTTATCCTTATACAAATTTGATAAATCTTGCCAATTGCGTATGAGTATTTTTAATAAAAATCCCATATCTAATTCGTATAACGAAATTATGCCCCTTCGATTTATTATTTCAACATCCTGTACATCTATTTTTTCCATCACGCAGGCGCGCCACCAATCAGGCGACAGGGAAGGCAGTAATTCATTCAAAAGATCTGCCAATGGTTTGTTCAGGGCATGTAAATTCTCATAGAGTTTTAACAGGCTTTTCACATTTTCCATTATTGTCCTCTATTAGAGTTGTTCAATAACTGAAGTTATTGAACAATAACCATTAAAAAACGCAAAATACGGAGTATTTTGCAAGACTTGTTCGACAACTAACCGAGTTGTCGAACAAGTCTATTATCAGAAGTTGAGTTCCGCCGCGCCCACCGGGCGGATGCGGATTGGGGTGACCGCACCGCTGCCGAACACCGCTTCCATCCGCGCCTTGTAGGCATCCAGGCAGTCCAGGGGAATATAGGCCTGAATCGTGCCGGCGAATCCGCCGCCGTGGACCCGGCAGGCCCCCAGGATGGGCGCGGCGCCGCCATGGATATTGGTTGTTCCCTTTTCGATAAAGTCCCGGCTTATGGCCAGGGCCAGAGAAATTCCCTGTGCTTCGGGATGTTTCGGTGCGTAGATATTCTGCAAAAGTTCCCAGGATGAATCCCCGGACTGCTTAACCAGGCCCAGAAAATCAAAGACGGCCTCTAACCTGGCCTTTTTTTCCTGCGCCTTGTCCGCCCGTTCCAGAGCTGCCAGCATGGCGTCTACCCGCCGGTTCTCGTTAAAGAAATGTATGGCCCGCAGCAGCGCCCGGTCCCCGGTGGCTTTCCTGATTTCCGGCGCATGGGTTAGGACATCTTTTGGGTTCACTTCCCGGAGAACGGTCTTGCCGAAAAAGGCCGCCACGGCCTTCATCTCCGCGGGAATGGCGGCGTAATCTTCGGTCAGGTCCGCATGACTCCCCCGGGTATCCACTACGCAGAGGGCGTAGCCGGCGGCTGCCAGATCAAAGTTTATCTGTTTTACCTTTGGATGGGCGGCGTCCTCAAAATCAATGGCCACCGCTCCCCCGGAGGCGCAGGCGGTCTGGTCCATCAGGCCGCAGGGTTTTCCGAAGTAGGTGTTTTCCGCAATCTGCCCGATCTGGGCCAGTTCCAGGGCGGAGCGTTTTCCCTCGCCGTAGAGATTGTCGAAGTAATGAAGAAATTTTCCATGACCGCTGTTAAATGCTTTTATACATGATTTCGCCGTCTCAATAATTTCAAGGCCGATTTCGGCAAAGGTGTCCTGAGTAAATATATATAACGAAAGATATTCTGCCAAATCGGTTAAAAACCGCCTTTCTTCGGCAGCGTATAGTTCGCCTTCTTTGTCTTTATCGATAGTAAACAGCGGTGAGTTATTTATTAATTTTTCGTATTCTTCTTTCGATCTTTTCATTGAACGTTTCATTCTGAAAGGCATCTAAGATGCCAGAATACTTGCCAGCAATTTCTTTGCCTGGTCGCTGTCTTCGCACTCCATGGTATTTGCCAAAGAGTTTAAGTAAAAGAGCGGCGTCATATCGAACAACTCAGGATTTACAGGGTTATTATCTCTATCGAAATCAACTTTACCGTAAACGATGTTCTTTATATCGGCATTGAAAAATTTCTCCGCGAAATTCAAAACACTGAAAACGATAATCGGCATGGACTTGGGGCCGTAGGTTATGTCGGCATAAATTGCCGCGTCATCGGTCAGTTCATCGACCATTTCCTTGAGCAGCTTTTCCTGGATAACGCGGCTTTCATCATGGGGCGTACTTAACACTTTATAGTCTATGGCGGCGCCTATGCCCTTGTTAATGATGTTCAACTCACGCATAAATTCGCCGACATTACGGTCGCTGTTGTTGTTTATGTCGTCCTTTTTAAGGAGCACAACTTTTACCGAATCATCTTTATTGAGGGTCTTCGCCAATACGCCGTTTATGGGGAAAATAACCTCGCCGTCAAATGCTATGGTGCTGTTACCGCTGACCTTATAGCGGAAACGGTCAAGCCGCGCTTTCATCATAATATTACAAAACACTATTTTCTGCATTACCAACTCCCTGTAAGTCCATAATGATATATAGATCAAAAAAGTGAAAGACTTAACAGTAAAAACGGCTGAATATCAAAGTACTACACGGATGTGGGGCTGAATAATATATTTTCTTGACGGATTGACGAATAGAAGGGAAGCTCTGATAATACCAGATATGCCAAACTATATGCGTAAAAAAGATGAATGCGCCCTGACACCGCCCATGGGCTGGAACAGTTGGGACTGCTATGCCGCGTCTGTTACCGAAGCCCAGCTTTTGGAACATGCCGAATACATGCGGAAAAATCTGCTGCCCTACGGATGGGAATATATCGTCTGCGACATTCAATGGTCGGAACCCAAAGCCGGTACGGATGAAAACCCCTACCGCAATTTCACCAGCCTGTGTATGGATGAATACAGCCGCCTGATCCCTGCGGAAAACCGTTTTCCCGGCAGCGCCGGGGGCAAGGGCTTCGGCCCCATCGCGGAAAAGATACACGAGATGGGCCTGAAATTCGGCATCCATATCATGCGGGGCATCCCCCGGCAGGCGGTCCACAGCAGAACAAAAATAAAAGGCGCATCCGTGACCGCCGCAGAAATCGCCAACCCCTTTTCCATCTCGCGGTGGAACCCTGACATGTACGGCGTGGACGCCTCAAAACCGGGAGCGCAGGAATACTACAATTCCCTTTTTGAGCTTTACGCGTCCTGGGGGGTGGATTATGTCAAAGTTGATGATATCTGCAATACCAATATGTTTCCCCACAATCCCTATTCGGGGAGGGCGGAAATTGAACTGATCCGCCATGCCATTGATAAGGCCGGGCGGCCCATGGTCTTAAGCCTGTCCCCCGGACCTGCAATAATTGAAGAAGCATGGCACCTTACGGAAAACGCGAACATGTGGCGCATCACCGATGATTTCTGGGATACCTGGCCCCTGCTTCTGGACATGTTCCGCCGCTGCGAACTCTGGCAGGCCCATGTGGAGCCGGGTAACTGGCCCGACTGCGACATGCTTCCCCTGGGGCGCATCGGCATCGGCTTTAAAAAGCCCCGGCAAACCAACTTTACCCGGGAAGAACAGATCACCATGATGACTCTCTGGTGCATTTTCCGTTCCCCCCTCATGATGGGCGGGGTCCTGCCCGATCTTGATGACTGGACCCGCTCCCTGCTCACCAACAGGGAAGTGCTGGATGTGCTGCGGTTTGGCCGGAGCCCCCGGCAGATTGAGCGGGATGCGGATCACGCGGTGTGGATAAACACTGCCGAAGACGGCATCAATCTTGCCCTCTTTAACACGGCGGACGAAAGCCGTACCCTTGCCTGTCCCCTTTCGGCGCTGGGAATCTCCAGGGCTGAGGTCAGGGATCTTTGGGCCGGGAAGGACCTGGGATCAGCATCGGAGGCGGTATCCGCGAAGATCGGGCCCCACGGCGCGGCCCTGTTCAGGTTACGTTCGTAAGATAATTATGAATATTTGTAAGTTTTTTTGCTTTTTTTGTAAAAGTGTATTATAATGTGAATAATTTTAAAGGGAGGCAACATATGGCAAAGAATTTTAAACTCGGACTTATCCCCAAATTGCTCATTGGGATTGCCCTGGGTATCGTATTCGGGCTTGTGATGCCGGTTTGGTTTAACCGGGTCATCATCACGGCATCAACCCTGTTCAGCGCATTTCTAAAATTCGTCATCCCGCTGATGATTCTGGCTTTTGTCACAATGGGCATTGCGGACCTCTCCAGGGGCGCAGGCAGGCTTCTTCTGATCACGGCCGGCATTGCCTACTGTTCGACCCTGATTTTTGGAACCCTGGCTTTCGGCGTGGCGATCAACCTGTTCCCCAGCTTTTTAACCCCTGAGGCGCTCACCAAGATAGGGGACGCCGAGGCGGGTATGCTTTCGAGCTATTTTACCCTGGCCATGCCCCCTGTTATTGATGTGCTGAGCGCGGTTATTTTAGCGTTTATTTTGGGGCTCTGCATAAGCTCAATGCGCGGCAAGGAATTGCACGATGCCCTCTATGCGCCGATAGCGGAATTTTCGGCCGTAATCAACAAAGTGCTTAATGTGGCGATTATTCCGCTCCTGCCTCTCTACATCTGCGGGACCTTTGTAAACATGACGGTTTCCGGCCAAACCTTTGCCATTCTGGGCATTTTGTGGAAGGTGTTCCTTACGGTCATCATTATGCATTTTATCTGTCTTCTGGTGATGTTCTTCATATCAGGATCAATCACCAAAAAAAATCCCCTCCAGTTGATGAAGAACCAGATCCCCGGATACCTTTCCGCTATCGGAACCCAGTCTTCCGCCGCGACGATCCCGGTGAACTTGAAATGCGCCGAAGCTGATGGCGTGTCGGCCCAGATCAGGAACTTTGTTATTCCCCTCTGTGCAAATATCCACATGCCCGGTTCGATGATAACGATTACCAGCTGCGTTACCGCTGTTCTGCTGATGCACCCCGATATGCCCATCAACCTGGGTCTTATCGTCCCCTTCATCATGACCCTTGGTATTGCCATGGTGGCATCCCCCGGCGCTCCGGGCGGCTCAATTATGACGGCCCTGCCCTTCCTGCCCTTGGTGGGCATAGCCTCGGAGAGCTCCATTGCAAGCCTCCTGATAGCGCTCTACATTACGCAGGACAGCTTCGGCACGGCGTGTAACGTCTCCGGTGACAACGCCATAAGCAACATGATCGACAAGATCAATGACCACTTTGAAAAGAAGGCCGCCCAAAAGGCGCACGCGTAAAGTTTATGAATATCTTTGATATCATAGGCCCGGTAATGATCGGGCCTTCCAGTTCTCACACCGCCGGGGCGGTGAGGATCGGAAGGGTCAGCCGGAAAATCCTGGGGGATGATGTTGCCAAAGCGGAAATCGGTTTGGCAGGATCATTTGCCCAGACCGGCAAGGGCCATGGAACTGACCGCGCCCTGGTTGCCGGCCTCATGGGCATGGACACCGACGATGACCGCATCAAACACAGTTTTACTGTTGCCAAAGAGCAGGGACTTGAATTTCATTTTTCTGAAATAAAAATCCCCCACTCCCATCCAAACACCGTAAAACTGCACCTTGTTGGTAAAACCGGCAAGGAATGCGCCGTTCAGGGATCATCCGTTGGGGGCGGTAATATCATTATCACCAGCGTGAACGAGATGGAAACTGAATTGACCGGCAGCTCCGATACCCTCATCATCGCCCACAAGGACATGCCCGGAATGATTGCCGCGGTAACGTCCCTTATGGCGGAACACGGGGTCAACATCGGGAATTTCAAGCTCAACCGGCCGCACAAGGGTTTCCAGGCGGTAATGACCGTGGAGATTGACGGCGCCATGGATCGGAACACCATAGCGCATCTGCGGGAGATGCCCCACATTGACAGTGTGGTATATCTCTACGCGAACCAGTAACAGGAGCGGTAAACCATGCTGGAATATCATTCAATAGGATTGCTTGCAAAAACTGCGGAGGAACAGGGCCGCAGCATTTCAGAAATAGTGCTGCACGATCAGGCGGAGACTCTGGAAATCCCCGCGGAAAAAATTTTTAACACCATGAGGGAAAACCTTGAGGTAATGAAGAAGTCCGCGGAAACCGGGGCCGATGAACACATCAAATCAAACAGCGGGCTTTCCGGGGGCGATGCTTACCGCATGACTCAGTATGCCGCCGGCCATCCTATTTCCGGTGATTTCTGCGCCCGCGCCATTGCCCGTGCAATCGCCGTTTCCGAGTGTAACGCATCCATGGGAAAAATTGTCGCCGCTCCCACCGCGGGTTCCTGCGGCATCCTCCCCGCCGCAGTCCTTACCATGATGGAGAAATACGGCATTGATGAAAAAAAAGCGGTGATGTCCCTCTTCACCGCCGGGGCCATGGGCATGGTGATCGCCAACGAGGCAAGCATCGCCGGCGCGGAAGGGGGCTGTCAGGCGGAATGCGGAAGCGCCGCAGGAATGGCCGCAGGGGCTCTGGTAGAAATGCGGGGGGGCAGCCCCGCTATGGCGGCGGAGGCATGCGCAATGGCAATAAAGAACCAGTTGGGCCTGACCTGCGATCCCGTGGCGGGACTGGTGGAGGTGCCCTGCATCAAACGCAATGCCGGGGGCGTCATGATTGCCATCGCCGCGGCGGACATGGCACTGGCGGGTATCAAAAGCGTTATCCCCGTTGACGAAGTAATCGCGGTGATGCGCGAAATCGGCGAAGCCCTTCCAACAAGTCTAAAGGAAACCGCCCAGGGCGGACTGGCAACAAGCCCTACGGGTATCGCATTAAAGCAAAAAATCTTCGGATAGATCGATTGAATAATTGACAAAAAGTTGACCTTTTCTTAACAACCAGTTTACCCCTGCATATTAACTTCTCAATATCAAAAGGAAAATAAATACGCCTTTTGGTTTTTACGCCGTATGGCTGTAAAAAAATCGTTCGAGAAGGGGTTTATTATGACGAAGAAGAAGAAAATCATTATTGCGGGAGTGGCGGCAGCGGTGGTGATGTGGGTTGTCTGCGGCAGCCTGTTTTGGGGCGGCGCTCGCGCGTCATTCAGGGGATTTGGCGGCTATTACGGCTCATCCGGCAATTCCACCGTTGCGGTAAAGGACTTTGAACCATTGGAACTGGTCTTTGTCACCGCAACCGCGAAAAAAAGCGGCGATGTAGATGTCAAGGATCTGCTGCTCAAGGAGGCAAAAAAATTGGGCGGCCATGGGATCATCAACGTGAACATTGACACCCAACGGAAAGGCTGGTTCGGGGAAGTGACATTGACGGGTTCCGCCCTTGCCATAAAATACACCGATTCCGCCGGAGTGCCCGCAGCAGACAATAGCCTAGGCGGTCTATCGCAGATACGGCGCGGTTTGGGCTGGGGACGCTGGTAAAAGTAAAGCTGCGGCTGCCCTTGCAAGAAGGCAGCCGCATTCACTTGACTGCGAAAAGTTGAAAAATACAGGACATATGTTTACCATTTTTAATCCCCAAAAATGTTTTCATTTATAAATCTTTTTATTTCTTCCATTATTTTTTTTAATTGTTCAATATCCTTTATTGTATCATTGGTTTCCAGTGAATGATCTCCTTCTTTTAGTTCATATGTATATATATTTTTCCTGTCATATATTTCAGATAAATTTTTTATGTTATAAAATTTATCCCGGAAACTTCCAATTACCAAAATATTATTGTTTATATATTTAATTACATTTATGATGTTCTCCCAATCTGTTCCGGGAGTTATGAATATTGCGCTTGATTTTCTTCTTATTTGTTCGTTTTGTAAACACTTTTTTATAATGGTTGTTCCCATTGATTTTCCTATAAGTATTACTTTTCTATAATTTCTTTCTATCTCCAACAATTTATTTATTATAATTTTAATATCTTCTTCAAAATACTTGTCTTGCTCATCGCCGGTTAGATTCATAAAATATTTGTCATTATAATATTTACAATCAACACCTAAATAATCTATATTATGATCAAATAATATATTCCGGGAATAATACAACAAAGGATTCCTGTATGTATAACCAAATCCGGAAAAAATCACCCCCAAATTTTCATTGTTATTAAATTGATATTCATTTTCAATTTCTGTTCCATTTTCTCTTAACAAGTCAATTGACCGCATTTGTCTTATCCTCCGTGTGTATTCATATCATAAGTTTTAATTAATGCAATTTTTTGCTTTTATACCAAGTTTTTTAGTATTGTGTTTTTTATGAACAATTTGTAGCCCCCATCAGAAAAATGTTCCCCTTCTTCCAATAATTCCAATTCGCAATTTGGCAATAATTCTTTTGTCATTTCTGCCAAATTATAGGATAAAACATTATCCTTTTTACTGTGCTGCATATATACTTTTGATTTTATCTCGGAAAGGTTAAAGCCCCAGTCTTGAAACCTTAACCTGATATTCTGCCCTTCCCCGAAACAGTTATTCGCCATTGAGTCCTTTATATAGTCTTTTTCCAACTCGGGTGCAGGGATGTTTGAAAAAAAGACTTCCCGTGCTATTTGCTGGGATACATCAACCGGAATGTCTTTGTTTACCGGAAACGGCCATTTTTTCTGTATGTTTTCGTCATATAACGCCGGTGTCCCGCTGTAAACATATATGTTTCTTGCTTTATTTTGACATTCTTTTGCAATAGCATACCCATAGGGTGCGCCAGCCGACGAACTGAAAATGTCAAATTGTTCTATTGATAATGTCTCAATCAATTTTGAAACAATAGTCCCATATTCCAGTATATTTTTCAATATATAGGGGCTTGATTCACCATAGCCCGGCCTTGCAATACAAATAACTCGTGCGACTTTTTGTAACTCGTCAAAATAGCCAATATCCTTTATGCTTGCCATTGTCCCGTGCTGAACCAAAATTGGAAACCCCTTTTCATTCCCGAAATCATTGTATGCAAGTGTCTCCTTTCCGTTATAAGAAAAATGTTTAATCATTATGCTCTCCTTTTGGTTAAGTATCAGTAAAACTTTTATTATAATTTATATTCCAGTATGTTTTTATAATCAGAATTATAACAATAATATACCTTATTGTCATTTTTTGAATAGACAAATGAAAAATCCGTATTCCATTCTCCAGTTTGTTTTACTTTTTCTAAAATATCAAATGCGTTTTTTACAGATAAATTCTTGTTTTTATCCAAATAATTTTTAACTTTCATATATCTGTCAAAACTATTATCGCTATATATCTTGCCTGCATTATAATCAACTAGCGAGAAATTTGTCATTATATAATATGGTGATTCATTTGCTTTATTTTTTAAATTTCCCCTTCCGGGTTCAACTACCCAAACATTTCCTTTTTTATCAGCAATAAAATTATGGGTACAAAGATTTGGAGCGTTTACAACTTCAATGTTTTCCAAATAATTATCTAAATCATTTATTTTTAGTTTCCCTTCAAGTAAATCCTTAACCAAATAAGCAGTCAATGTGCGTGTTTTTCCTACTCTTTTATATAATCCTTTTCCATTTGAATCTACACACAAATTACTCATAAAGGTTTTTTCAGTATTTATTCCAAATGAAGGTTGTTTTCCAATGTTTGTATTAATATCTACAATAAATGCTTTTTTGGTATTTGTGTTTAATTCAAATGGCATACCATTATTGTCAAAATTCATTGCTATTAATAAATCATTTCCTCTATTTACAAAACATGTACACATTATATTCCCCTTGTTTTATATATTCTTCTTTCGTTATCAAAAATGTATTTTGTCCATTGAAGATCATAAGTTTCTTTATTAACTATTCTTAATACTATAATTTCATTATTTCCGTTATTTCTTTCAACTTTAATTGGTGAAAATGGTTCATCATAATTAAAATAATATTCCGTCTCTAAATATGGCTTAAATTTATTCTCCATCATATCAAATCCATAAATAGCAAAAATTGGAAAATTCCAAAAAGTGAATGTTATTAACTCATTTATTCCGTCATCATTAATATCAGAAATAATTAAATAATCAGCGAATTTAATTCCAGATATATTTTGTGTCAATATTTCATTATATGGCATTGGAAATCCATTACCACAACTATATATATCCACTATTTGATGTTTATCATTGAAGGTATATAATTTATAAACATAACCTTCAAAATCAGTCCAACGTACTATAAAACACGATAATCCCGGAATAAAATAATCAATTTCCATTATATTATTTAACTCAAGGTATCTTCGGGATGTTTCGTCATTTAGGATTATTTCTCTATAATATTCCAATGGCATCTTTTCCGGTGGGGCATTTTGGTTTAACTCATCAAATAAGGATTTAAGGTTAAAATTTGTTATTTCTAAATCAAATACTGGTTTTTCCTCAAACTTTTTATTATTACATGAGAATATAAAAAAAATCAGAATTAAAACAAATGTACTATAAAGCAAATGTTTTTTATTCACAAAAACCTTCCGCAATAAAATTTTTATCACTCGTTGACAAACCTATGGGAACGGAATAATATATACGTTCATAAATACCAAAGTACAGTCCATTTTTTAGGTACAATTTCCCATTTTCTCGCTTGTATTTATTTATAGCCTTTATAAATTGCCATTTTTCTTTATTAAGATATTTTATACAACTGGTATAATACTTTTTTGTTTCCACAAAATCGGAAAATGAAAAGGAAATATAACAAGATTGAATTTTATCATCATTACCTGTAATGACTGTAATAAATATTTCATTCTTATTATTAACTCCTATCCTTTTTGAGTATTTATTCTTATTTTCAAAACTATATTCAACCGGCACATTTTTTCCAATAAGGTTTATATATTCGGTAATGAAATTGTTTTGGTTTGCGCATGATGAAAAATATAATAATGCCAGCACATAAGCCGATTTCATTGGTTTATAGTATTGCATTTTCAAGATCCATTTCAAAGCTTTGTTCGTTGTCCCCGCTTGTCGCCACAAAGGCAAGAAATTTCGCCGCCGAACTGCGAATTGTGACGGCTGTTTTCTTTTTGCTGCTCACACTTTTACTCCCAAAATGGCAAGCTCTTCATTTACGCACCACAGTACCGGCGCCTGCCCATGGTAGTCGCCGATGACACGGGGGCGATCGTAATAAAATTCTCTTTTATCACTTTTTGGCGTACCGGTACAAACTTCTTTTACGTCCCCCTTTTCATCAATATAGGACAAAAGACCAGCCCAGGCTTTTTGCGTTACCTGGATATATTCGCCTGCGGAAAGCCATCCCTTATTAATTCCTGCCAGCATGGCATAGGCAAACATGGCGGTGCCGGAAGTTTCATTCCAGCAATCGGGGGCGTCTATCAGCTGTTTCCACATGCCGTCTGTGCCCTGATATTTTTTAAGGCTCTCCATCATCAATACATATCCCTTGAGGATGCGCCCACGGTTGGCATTGTCCTCCGGCAAATGCTTTAAGAGTTCCGCCATTCCGGCGGCCATCCAGCCGTTGGCCCGGCCCCAATAAAAGGGCGCGTCCGGCGCATGAAAAAACAGGCCGTTGGGACGCTGAAGTTCATCAAGGTACAAGACCATCTCGTGGGCCGCCCGGTCAATATATTTGCGGTCCCCGGTAACCTTGTACGCATGGGATTGCACGATGGTGATCATGTACATATCGTCCATCCACAAACGGGTCTGCCAGGAATAGCCCTTACTCAATAATTGTTTGTGTTCCTCCGTGGCATTGCCGGGTAATTCCCATTGGGTGTCCGCATAGGGCATTCCCAAATTTTTATAACGTTCATCTCCGGTTAATTGATAAAACTCCAGGGGCAAACAGCCAAACATGTTAAAGTCCACATGGTTTTTTTCAGGGAGATGTGTTTTTTCTTCGTTGAATAAAAGTTCAAAACGGCTGGTTAATTTTGCGGCAAGTTCCTTGTCTCCGGTCAAAGAAGCAAAGCGCAGAGCCCCGTGCCAGGTAAGAACTTCCGCATAGTGCAGGGGCTCATTAATTCCGGGATAAAATAAATGAGGGGTCTGTAAAAAACGGCAGGATAGTTTTTTTCCAATCTCTTTTGCGTTAAACAACATATTAATCCGCCTTGCGAAAAAAAATTTGTATCAGACTGCCGGGTGGCAGAGCAGCATATTGGATTTGTTCAATAACCCGGTTGGTTGCCGGACAAGTCCAATTTATTTAAGTCCTGTAGTAACGATCCCTTCAACAAAGTATTTCTGCGCGCTGGCAAAAATAATGGCGCAGGGCAAAATAGAAAGAATGGACGTGGCGAACATCTGCCCCCAGGGGGTAACCGCCGAGTTATCCGTGAACATCCGCAGCGCCAGGGTCACGGTGTATTTACCGATGCTATTTACATAGATTAGCTGATTTAAAAAATCGTCCCAACTCCAGATGAAGGAGAAAATTCCCACCGTAAAAAGCGCGGGTTTGCAATTGGGGATGATGATCCTGAAGAATTGCCCGAAGAAGCCGCAGCCGTCCACCAGGGCGGCCTCGTCCAGTTCCTTGGGAATCCCCCGCATAAACTGGATCAGCAGATAGATTGAAAAGGCCCCGCTTACCTGGGCAAAGAAGGCCGGTACGGTCAGGGGCAGATAGGAATCGCCCCAGCCGAATTTGACAAAAAGGATGTACCGGGGGATCAAAAGAATTTGCCCCGGCAAAAGGAGGGTGCCGATGACCAGGGAGAAGAGCAGATTCTTCCCCCGGAACCGCAGCCGTGCAAAGGGATAGGCCGTCAGGGACGCGCTTAAGACGGTACCCATCACAATGAGCAGGGAAATGAGAAAGGAATTCCTGAAAAATTCCCCAAAGTTATGCCCCGGAACGGATTTCCAGCCATTGGAATAATTTTCGAACATCCAGCGCCGGGGGAATAGGGCGGCCACGTCAAAAATTTCGTCATTGGCCTGAAAACTGGACAGGAACATCCAGATGATAGGATAGAGCATTCCCAGCGCCAAAGCGATAAGCAGAAGATGCCGTATAAAAAACCTGGCAGGTGTTTCCCGCATAATGTTCTCCTTTTATCCTTCGTTGGCGTAGAAAACCCAGAATTTGGAAGTGGCGAACACAATGCCCGTAATGCCGGCAATGAGCAGGAACAGAACCCAGGACATGGCCGATGAATAGCCTATCCTCATGCCGCCGTTAAAGACTTCCATATAGATATGCTGAACGGTAAAAAGGGTTTCGTTGATGGGCCCGCCGTGGGTAATAACATAGCCCTGGGTAAAGGCCTGGAAGCCGCCGATCAACTGGAGTACCAGATTGAACTGGATCACCGAAGAGAGCATCGGCAGGGTGATTGCGCCGAAACAGCGTAGCGGCCCGGCACCGTCTATCTTTGCCGCTTCGTATAATTCGTTGGGGATGTTTTTCAGCCCCGCAATGAAAATAACCATGGACGAGCCGAACTGCCACACCGCCAGAATAATCAGGATGTTCAGGGCGTAGGCGGGTTCACCGAGCCAGGCCTTGGGCGTTATGCCGAAGAGGCCGGCGAACTGGCTTACGATCCCTTCCTTGGCGAAAAGCTGTTTCCACATGAGCGCCACCGCAACGCTGCTGCCGATCAGGGACGGGATATAATAGGCGGTCCGGTAAAAGGTGGCGCCCTTTTTCAGAATCAGCGCCAGAAGCAGGGCAAAGGCAAGTTTAAGGGGAACCCCTACCAGGGCATACCGGGTGGTAACCTGGAGGGATTTGATAAAGTTCCGGTCACGGGTGAACATCCGCACAAAGTTGTCGAGGCCGTTAAAACTCCCGCCCATGAGACGAGAGTTGGTAAAGGCCAGCACGAGGGATGTGATAAACGGGTAGGCAAAAAACACCAACATCCCGATTATCCAGGGGAGCAGGAAGGTATAAGCCGCCGCTTCTTCTTTAAATGTCATTGAAGCAAAATAATTCTTTTTCATGCCATACCTTCCTATTGTCATCCTCAGGGCAGGGCGTCTTTTACGTATTCTTCAAAACGCTGGCCCGCCTGCTGGGGGGTAATGCGTCCAAAGGCAACTTCCGCTCCGGTGGCCATCATGTGGGTTTCGTCCCAGATATTGCTCACCAGAACCCCGGCGCTGTAGGGGTTAACCGGTTTTGAATAAACCGCATTGGTAATGGCAAAGACCTTCTTGTCCACATCGGAAAGGGCGGTGGGGTCCGCCAGCAGGGCTTCGACCTGTTTGCTGGAGGGCAGAACCCCCCGCACGGTCTTGAGGATTTTTCCCGCCTCAGGATCGCTGGAAATCCACTGGAGGAAGTCGATGGCCAGGGCCTTGTTTTTGGAACCGGCGTATACCGATTCAATCAGGCCGGGGCGGGCGCTTACCGCCGCTCCCTTGCCCTTGTGGTTATTGGGGTACTCGATCATCTGGAGGTCATCCTTGGTCTGGCTCTGATACATGGCGAAGGTGCCGCTGGTATCGAAGGCCAGGAAAGTCCTGCGGGAAGCGATGGGGGAATCAATCTGGGAAGAAATAGTCGCCGTTTCCGCCGGAGGCATCAGAACCCCCTTGGGAACCTTGTTCCAGTAATCCATGTAGGCGGCAACATCCGCGCCGGTCATAAGGAATTCCTTGTCGGTCCAGGGGAAGGGCGGTTCCTTGCCCAGATGGGTGATGTTCCACACGGGGATAAAGGTTTCCATGGCCTTGACCATCCGGTTATCCACCATGCCGTAGGTTTTTCCGCCGGACTTTTGGTTCACTTCCGCCAGAATTTTTACCAGATCGTCCCAGGTATAATCCCCGGTGGGCATCTTGATTCCCAGCTCGTCCGCCTGGGTCTTGTTGTAGTAGATCACGTTGGCGTTAAGGGACAAGTTTACGCCGTACATCTTGCCGTTGATGGAACAGGCCTGTGCGACTACCGGGTTGTGGGTGCTCACGTCAATGAGCCCCGTCAGATCCGTCAGCCCACCGGTGTCCACATAAATAGGAAGGTCCTCGGCGGACATGGTGAAGATATCAGGGGCGTTGCCTGCGGCGATCTGGGCCAGCATCTTGGTCTGGTACCCATCTACGGCGCCGTATTCGGGGATAATTTTTACTCCCGGATGCAGGCTTTCGTAAAACTCGATAGCCTTGATAGTGGCGGTATTCCGGGTTTCATTCCCCCACCAGGAAAAACGGATTTCCCCGGAAAGCTGCCCCGGGGCCGCTCCACCGGACTGTTGCTGCTTACCGCCGCCCGCGAACAAACTTGCCGCGGTGAGCGCCATGACAAGGACCATGATGTATCCTTTCTTCACGTTTCTCATACTTTCCTCCAAAATAAATTATCTTATAGAATATAAACGGGAAAATGTATCTACGCTTACCAATTATTGCGGATAATACATCAAAAATTGCTCATTATTGGAAATAATGTTTAAACGATGTATTTTTTACTGAACGATATACGGAGGGTGTGGAACCGGTATATGCTTTAAACACACGGTTAAATGTTTGCAGGCTTGCAAAACCGCAGCTATAGGCAATGTCAATTATCGGGGTATTTGATCTGACCAGGCGTTCTTTGGCATGGCTTATCCGCACCATTGAAAGATAATCATGAAAGCTCCATCCGGTTTGTTTCTTGAAAAAACGCGTAAAATGAAATTTACTTATCGAAACACAGGATGCCGCTTCCTCCAGCTTCAAACCGGGTTTGTCAAAATTTTTAAAAATAAAAGACAGAACTTTTTCCAACTGCCGGTTATCCGCATTGCCGTTTATTACTTTTTTTACGGGAGCAGAAAAAACGGCAGATTTGCGCACATACAGAAGCGCAAGCCCTATCAATTCTGCGGTAATTGAAAGCCGAAATCCTGCCTCATGTCTGCAATATTCTTCATGTATCCTGCCAAGAATGGAATCGACATTGGCCTCTGCATCATCAGAAGTAATAAGCGGCTTTTTCACAAATACCGATTGCCGGGCAATACTATTCCACAGTTCAGCCGCACCTTCACCAAAAACTTCCGGCGCAAACTGATAAATTCTCCCATGCATTTCCGTGCTTGAATTAAAAAAACCATGAATTTGGTCCAAACTAATAATGATGCTGTCGCCCGCTTCCAGTTTATACCCTTGACCATCAATCAATGCAAAGGTTTCACCCTTCAAGACCGTGAGTATTTCATAGAAGTTATGATAATGTAAAGGATATGCAAAATCCGGCATTTCAATGTCCCACGAACGAAACGGAAATGAGTATGCAAATTTTTCTTTTGTTACCTTTTCCTGCCACGGTTCCATTATTCACCATAAAATAGAATAGAATAGACTTATTCGGTAACTCGGTTAGTTGCCGAACAAGTCCTGCAAAATACTCTGTATTTTGCGTTTTTTAATGGTTGTTGTTCAATAACTTCAGTTATTGAACAACTCTAATATTTTGACCATACGAATCATTCCATAAGTATACTATACCAAAAATATTTTTTGTCAATACTCTTTCAGAAAATTTATACCCTATTGCGTATAACGTATTTTAGGCGCAGTTTTTTTGCTTTTATACCAGTTTTTTTAGTTCGGAAAGGTTAAAGCCCCAGTCTTTAAACCTTAACCTGATATTCTGCCCTTCCCAAAAACAGTTATTCGTCATTGAGTCCTTTATATAGTCTTTTCCCAACTCAGGAGCGGGTATATTGGAAAAAAATGTTTAATCATTATGTTCTCCCTCTGATTTAATATCAGTAAAACTATTCCCATTTTTGTTTCAGATTCATGCTGTCGTTTAGATGAAGGATTTGATGGCGGGTAATCGGCATTAACAGTATGCCCGCTACGGTTTTTTTGCCCCAAAAATCAAGGAGCCAGATAGAATCCCTGTGTTCTGTGACGCCGCCTTCGGCGAGTATGCGCCGGACACTTGCGGGGTTCATTTTTCGTTTCAGGTCTGCTGGTTTAAGGCCGCCTATGATTTCTCTGGTACGGCTGCCAACGGCGTTACGGTAAGCGAGAAGCGCATCCATATTGAGGGAGCGGCTTAAATTCAGGATTTCATCTTTGGTCATTGCGTTGCCGGTATCACGAACCGCAACTTTAAGTTTTTTAAGCCATGTGCCATTCAAGACCTGCTTGCCGTTGCATATCAGAATATTGGCGGTGATGTCTTCTATCCGGGTAAGGTGCCAGATGTTCCATGCGATGGTTACGCCTTTGACAGACGGCATGGTTTCAAATGCCCTGCGGCTTAGTCCCTCCCATAGTTTGTCAAAAATGGTGGGCGGTTTGACGTTGGACACTGTGGCGGAATGTACGCTGCCCTGGAGTTCAAGGCAAAGGCGTATCGCTTCCTTAAAGCGTTCCGGTTTGGTGTTTGCGTCGGCAAGGGCTTTTTTTAGCGCCGCTTGTTTCGGATTCCAGTCTTTGATTAGGCTCAATTCCATATTGTGCGCTCTCAGAGGTACTACCCCCAACACAATATGTGGTGGGGGCAATATTCTACTCTCAGGTTACCTTTTTACAAACAGGGATATAAATATCACAGACCTTCCCTGTTTCTGTCATGCAGCGATCATCGTAGAATTCAAAGTCAACCTTAGCTTCGGCAAATTCATACCCCGATGTTGGAAACCATTCGGAAAAGATATATTTCCATGTTCCCTGAATCGCAGGTGAAAAATTGGCTCCATCGGCTGGCGGCGAGCTGAATACGGCGTACAACGCTTCCGGGATGGTGCAGACATGGTATCCTTCCGGAATAGCACTGCCTTCTTTTACTTCAAGGCCGATGACATATTCAAATTCACCATTTTCAGGATTCTCGGGGAAACATGCCCCGTATTCCTCGTGGCTTTTGAGAAATGCTTCCCTATGTAGTTTTTCACATCTGCCATCGGTCATATACTCGGTCCAAAATTGGGGGATAGCCTTAAAGTTTTCCCCGTCTTTTGACCTTGTCTTGATGGCAAAACCTGCAATCCTGACCGCCGGTTTCTTAACCATTTTTGGTTCCATAACAATACCTCCATTAATATATTGTTTAGTTTTTTCAAGGATAGGCAATTTTGGTATATCGAATGATGCATGAATACGATATATTTCAGGTGAACAACCGAAATGACGGCGAAACGCTTTGGTAAATCCTGTATGTGTTTCAAAACCGTAATCAACAGCTATATCAATTATCCGGCACCCGGAATTGAGTTCAGTTGCCGCAAAGGCCAGCCGTCTGTTTCTCACATATTCCATGATCGAATAACCAACACTCCATTGAAATATCCGGCAAAAATGATAGGGAGAAAAACCTGCCCGGGCCGCCAGCTTTTCAACATTCATTTTTTCCTTGATGTGTGCATCAATGTACCGTAACATTTCCTGCAAAATATCAATATGATCCAAATCTTGCCTTCCTTAATGAACAGGATATGCCAAAATATTTTGGCGCATTAGTCCAAAATTGCTATTCTGTGAAATGATGCGTATTTGCTCATAAACTTTTGTCCCCAAAGTTAATTTTCAAAATATGCCATCCATGCGGGCAGTTTTTTCATCATGGATTCGGCGGCTTCCAAGGCTGCCGTTTCATCGAAGCCCTGCGTTTTCAAAATGAACGCTGTCAAGCCGGTACGTTTTTCCTCAAAGGACTGCATGGAACCGTCCGGGCGGGCGCAGTGGACGCAGTAATCCTTATCCGTGTCGCCAGAAGCGAATTCACTTAACTGCGAAAAGTTGACAAATCTTAAGGAGCCCTGTAAGGGATCAATGCTTTTTTAATTTGGCGGTTATCACCATCACCCCTCAGCTTCATGGGTTTTGTAATACTCGTCATATTTATGGTTACGCCACATACCGTAGCAGGCTAACGCCAAAAGCGGAACCGCCACAATTACCATTGCCCAAATTATCCACATAATGGTTATATTCTACCACAAACCCACCCTCTCGTCAAACAAAGCCCCCGCCACCGAACAATACATGAGCCGTTTTCTGAAACATGAAAACATTCTACCGGAAATCAAAATATTGCACAACACGTAGGCCCTTCGAAAGTTGACAAAAAGTTGACCTTTTATTAACAATCAGTTTACATTTATATGATAAACTGTCACTATCAAAGCTCTATGGCTAAAAGATATATTTGAAGGAGCCCTGTATGAAAAGATTTGCAATCGCTTCTCTTTTTTTGGTTCTTGTGTTACCTGGCGCGCGGAGCGCCCTGGCGGTTTCCGCGCAGGAAGCCGCATCCTTTACGGTTCCTGCGAAGGAAACATCCCGGTCCACCGGTTTTGAATTCGGCAATACCATAGAACACGGAGGCAATGCTGATAACAGCTATTTCGGCTCGCCGGGTATGAGCTTTGAGCGTTATTCCTTTCAGGATGATAAAAACTTCGGGAGATTTTCTCACGGTTCCTTTACGGTTCCGGTTATAGGAGACGATACCTACGATTTTCAGTGGGGATTGATGTCCGGTCCGGCCTTCCGTGTTCGTTTTACAGACAGGCTGGCACTGCACACCGGCCTTGGGTTTGGCGCAAGCGGATTATTTGCGTGGTACGAGGAAGCCGGCACTGATTACTTCAAATCGGTGTTTAACTTCGGCGTAGGCGCGGACGCGGGACTAAAAATTGACATCACCGACACCTTTTTTATCAAGGGCGGTGTGAACGTCACATGGTCATTCCTGGGTATAACGAATATCCGCGAAAATGATAGATCCCACGGGGGCTGGGGGGAAACAAACAAAAACCCATGGGGGCATTGGACGCTGAATGTCAATCCCTATATCAGTTTTGGCGTCAATCTTTATTCTCCAAAACGGCAAATTCAATGGCCTGTTTATGAAAGACCGCAATACGGGAAGCCGCCCCGTGAAGAGGCCGCACAATAAGGAAACCCCATGACCCTTAAGCGCAGGCTTTTTATCTCAAACATTATCATGATTGTACTGCCGCTTGTGCTTATCTGGGTGGTGATGATTGGCCTTGGAATTGTGATGTTCGGTATACAGGGGATGGATTTCGACATGCCCCCTGCCGAAAAACAGCAAATCTTTGAAAACTGGCACAAGAGCGGGCGGATCATTTCGTTTATTTGGATGGTCCTTGCGATTGCCATTACCGCAGCGGTAAATCAACTTTTAACACAAAAAATAATCAAGCATGTTATGAAGCCCCTGGACACACTCATCAACGGCGCACGGCAATTCAGTGAAAACAAGCTCGGCTTTCGCCTTGATTACCGCGCCGATGATGAATTCCGTCCGGTTTGTGATACCTTTAACAGCATGGCGGCGCGGCTTGAAAAGAATGAAAACAACCGCCGGGAACTGATAGCCGGTATTTCCCACGATTTACGCACCCCCCTTACTTCAATCAAGATGAGTATTGACGGTATTAAATCCGGCGTTGCCGCGACAACCGAACAGCGTAAAAAATATGTGGAAATTATTGAAAACAAAACCGGCGATCTGGAACATATCATCAATCAACTGTTTCTGTTTTCAAAACTGGACATGGATGAATTCACAGCGCAGACACAAATGGTGAATTGCGGCGCCATGATGGAAGATTGCATCGAAGAACTGTCAGAGGAATATGAACGGCGCGGACTTACGCTTGTTACGCAAAAATTGCCCCGTACCCTGTATATCAGTATTGATCCGGTATTGTTCCGCCGGGTGATTATCAACATCCTTGAAAATGCCGTAAAATATAAAACGGCGGAGCAGGGACATATCATTATTGATTGCATCGAAGCAGAAAGCAATGGAACTAAAAACGTGGAAATAAGCCTTGCGGACGATGGCCCCGGTGTCGCACCTGAAAGCCTGGAAAAACTATTCGACGTATTTTACCGCGCCGATCAGTCCCGGAACAATGCTGCCCGTCCTGGGGAGCGCACCGGTTCCGGTCTGGGTCTTGCCATCAGTGCAAAAATCATCGCTAAAATGGGCGGCGCAATTCGGGCGGAATTACCTGCCGCAGGCGGGCTTGCGATAGTGATACGATTACCGCTTGCGGAATCAAACCTTCGGTTTACGGATGCTTACCATGGCTAATGAGCGGCCGCGCATCCTTATTATCGAAGATGATGACACCATCGCCGAACTTGAGCGGGATTTTCTCGAAATTAACGGCTTTGAAACAATGCGGGAAAGTGACGGCGTAAAAGGCATGGAACGCGCCCTGTCAGGCGGTTTCGACCTTATTCTGCTTGACCTTATGCTGCCCGGCATAGACGGCTTTCACATTTGCCGCGCCATCCGTGATAAAATCAACGTGCCTATTCTTATGGTAACGGCGCGGGGCGAGGAAACCGACAAGATACGCGGCCTGGGATTAGGTGCGGATGATTATATCACCAAGCCTTTTACCCCCGCAGAACTGGTGGCGCGGATAAAATCCCACATTGCCCGCTTCAGGCGGATTCTTGAATCCGCAGGGGCTTCAGAATCCGCGCCCTCAGAAAGTAAAATTATTGCAAACGACATTATTGCAGGAGACCTAACCATCAATCCGGCGGCAAGGCGCGTTTTTGTTTCGGAGACGGAAATAGAGCTTGCCAACAAGGAATACGAATTGCTTTTTTTCCTTGCTTCAAATCCTGAAATTGTTTTTGATAAAGAAAAAATCTATAACAAAATTTGGGGCGAAGATATGTACGGCGGCATTAATACGGTAAAAGAACATATCAACAGGCTGCGGAAAAAAATAGAAAAAGACCCGGCAAATCCCGTACACATACAAACCGTGTGGGGCGCGGGCTACCGGTTTTGCGGATAGTGTTACGGCAAAAAATGCACCGAATTACCGGTGCATTTTTCATTTGAGCCAGTTCCAAAATAGAAATTAATTAACCACAAGCCGCCTACTGGCGGCACAACACGAACCACACCAAAAAGATCATTTAGTTCGTGTTCGAACCGAAGGTTCGCTTTGTGTGGTTCGTGGTTAAATTCTTAATTTTGGAATCGGCTCATTTATCTAGTTTTATTTCCGCGAACTTTTTTCCACCGCTTCCCAAAGACCGTTAAGGTAGGTCGCTCCCAAAGCGCGATCGTAGAGGCCGTAGCCGGGCATGCCCACTTCCCCCCAGATCGCCCGGCCGTGATCGGGCCGGATGGGGCCGTTAAAGCCGATGTCGTAGAGGGCCTTGATAATGGCGTACATGTCCATGGACCCATCGGTACTCAGGTGGGCGGCCTCTTCAAAATCATCGGGGGTATTGTAGCGCAGGTTCCGCACATGGGCAAAATGGATGCGCCCCTTTAACGAGCCGATGATATCCGGAATATCGTTCTTGGGATTGGTCCCCAGGCTCCCGGTGCAAAGGGTAACCCCGTTGTGGGGATTGTCCACACCCCTCATTAAATGCAGCAGTTTTTCTTTTGTGTTGATGATCCGGGGAAGGCCGAAGACGGACCAGGCGGGATCATCGGGGTGGATTGCCATGTTGATGCCGTACTTGTCGCAGGTGGGCATGATGCGTTTCAGGAAGTAGCAGAGGTTTTCAAAAAGTTTTTCCTCATCAACATCCTGGTACATGGCAAAGAGTTCCTTGAGATGGGCCAGCCGCTCAGGCTCCCAGCCCGCCATCACATAGCCGTTGGAATTGGACTGGATGGCGCTGCTCATATCATTGGGATCGATGGTGTCAACAATTTTTTGATTGTAGGCCATGGCGGTGCTGCCGTCACTCCGTTTCCGGGCCAGGTCGGTCCGGGTCCAGTCAAAGACAGGCATAAAGTTATAACACACCAGTTTGATTCCCGCCTCGCCGAGCCGGGTCAAGGTGGTAATATAGTTGTCGATGTACTTTTCCCGCTCAGGTGCGCCGGTCTTGATGGCGTCGTGGATGTTGACGCTCTCAATCCCCGCAATAACAAGCCCCGAAGCTTCCACCTCCGCCTTGATGGCGGCAATGGCTTCCCTGGTCCACACTTCCCCGGGCTGGGTGTTGTAGAGGGTTGTGATCACCCCGGTAAGGCCCGGAACCTGCCGGATCTGTTCCAACTTTACCGAATCGTGTCCGGTACCAAACCAACGCATGGTCATTTGCATATAAAACTCCTGTCGGTAGTCTATCATGCTTGTATACCAGTAGTCAATTAAGCCGGGGCATGCCGCCAAAGTCCACGTCAAAGGCGTTTTTTTCTTCTTCCGGGACAAAGTAATCGGAGAACCTTTCCCGGAGCAGCTTTTCTTCTATATCAAGCTGGTGCAGATGGGCATTGAGCAGCTTCCGGGCCTTATCGGCGTTTTTTTCCCTCAGGGCGGAAAGGATGTTCCGGTGTTCGGCGACCTTTTCCCCGGCAACACCCGCAACCCGGATGGTCAGCATCCGCACCCGGTGATAATGGCCGCTTATGCCGGCCGCAGCTTCCCAGCTCAGGCCTTGGCCCGCGGCCTCAAAAAAGATCTGGTGGAACCGGTCATCGTAATTGATAAAATCAGTATAGGCGCTGCGATCCAGGACCGCGCGCTGCATTTCAAGGAGGGCCTCCAGCTCTGCAAAATGCGCCGGGCCGCAATGCTGCAAAAAAGGTTCCAGCACCGCTGTTTCCAGGCTTTCCCGGAGGAAGAATTCCTGTTCCACCCGCCGTAAATCGATCAGGGACACCTGGGTCTCTTTTTGGGGAATCACCTTTACCAGCCCCTCCCGGGACAGGTGGATGAAGGTTTCCCGCACCGGGGTCCGGCTCACATTGAAGCGGAGGGAAATTTCCTTTTCACTGATGGCGGTTCCGGGGGCCAAATTCAAATTGATGATGCTGTCCCGCAGGGCATTGTAAACAGAGTCCTGCACCGTGCCCGAACGAAGCCTGCCTGATTGTTCCATTGTTAAAGTATACACTTTTATGGGGAATGGGGCTATCCGGCGGGATTAATCAGGAAATACCACCCCGTAATTACCACTGTTTTCCTCAATTCGTCCTGCTCTGACCGCAAACGGAACGCCAAATTAAGCACCCGCCCATCCTCCGAACACTGACTTGGCTTACAATACCGGACAAAATGGTCCTTAGGCGCTAAGTGCATGGTCATGGGTCAGCTCTAGCAACAATTCGCTATTATTATTTTCTTTAAGATTTTGAAGCGTAGTTGAAATGGTAAAAATAGTATGGTTCTTTTTAATGCCTTCAATGAGAATTTTTTCCGTTGAAAAAGGGATAATGGAAATAACCGCGTAATCGTCGTAATTATGCCATTCCGCAATAGCCCGGCCTGAATCATCGACTCCGATATCAGGGGCTTTATCGAATTTTAAATAGGCAAAAACCCCCAAAAGAAGGGCTCTTGTTGCCTCAAACAGCGCCCGGTCCTGATCGGCTTCCAGAACCCCGGCTAAATAAGCAAACCTTTTATTAAAAACATCCATCATACTACCTTATACGATAAAGATAGCCTAAATACGGTCGGTTGTAAAGGTAACAGGACAGTTCTGCCCTTACCCCCCACCTTTCCGGTTATTCTTAAACAGCTGGGCAATCCCGTATATCATTTTGCGGTCATTTTCGTTCAGTTGCTTGACGGTTTGGACCAAATCGACGATTTCAGGGCTCAAAGGTGATTTTTCCTGCCCGATTACCTTGTATTATTCCCCTGATCCGGGTATATTTTGAAACATGAATAACTTAGCAGCCCATATTACCGTTGATCGTGATATACGGTTTGGTAAACCCTGCATTAAGGGAACGAGGATTACCGTGGGGGATATTCTTCAATGGCTATCCGAGGGTATAGCTGCCCAAGAGATTTTGGAGGATTATCCCGAATTACAGGAAGTGCATATTCGGGCAGCATTAGCTTTTGCGGCAGAACGGGATGCACAGACCTTAGTGTTTGTCCATGAAACTGTTGCTTGACGCAAATATTTCATGGCGCTTGATCAGATAAGAACGATTGCGGTTTGCTTGAAATCTTATAAATTAAGGTCCCGGCTGCCCCCTACCCCCGCCTTTCCGGTTATTCTTAAACAATTGGGCTATCCCGTACAGCATTTTGCGGTCATTTTCGTTGAGTTGCCTGACGGTTTGGACCAAATCGACGATTTCGGGGCAAAGTACATTACGCTGCCTTGACAGGAAAACGGCCGGGACTTATAGTTAAAGTACATGGGACGGTTGCGCCCCATCAGGGCCGTGCAAGAAAGGTTCGTCTATTATCCGGTTTCACCGGCAGGGCGGGTTATACCTGAGCGCGG
>BOBW01000014.1 GCA_026002595.1 Spirochaetia bacterium
GGTAAATAATGATTTAGTAACTTTTCAAGTTTTCTCCACTTATAAATACATAAGCCCCGGAATCCCATGTCTAATGGAATTTCGGGGCTTTTTTATTTTGTTTCGGCTTTATTCCTTCCTCATCCTGTGATGCGGAAGGACATCCGGGGCGTATGTCCCGGATAAATAGATTAAGGAGATTTTTATGAAGAAGAGGATCGGGGTTTTTTTGCGGGGCGTGGCTTGCTGTTTAATGCTTGCCGCTTTAGTGGCTTGCGGCGGGGATAAATCCGGCGGGGATGGGGTATATACCATCAATATGATGCTCCTCTCCAATGGGACCACCCCTGATGTGGCGGAGGTTCAGGCGGCAGTTAACGAGCGCATCAAAGAGGACGGTATCAAGGTAGAGTTCGTCATCATGGACTGGTCCTTTGTGGAGCAAATCAACCTGATGGTCTCAGGGGGCGAAAAGATTGACTTTATCCCGGTATGGGGCGGCGACCTGGGGAACGATGTGGCCCAAGGGAAGCTATTGCCCTTATCCAAACTGCTTGACGGCGTAGGGAAGCCTACCAAAGACACCCTGGGCGAATACCTCCAGGGCACAACCTTTAAGGGTGAAGTGTACGCCCTGCCCACGATTCGCGATATGCCCCAGTCATTCGGCATCTGCGCACGGGAAGACATCCTGCTCAAATACGGCTATAACATAAAGGACCTCACGACGGTGGAGAAGTGGGAAGAGGTGTTTACCAACATTGCCCCCAAAGAACCGGAAATAACCATGCTGTATACCCAGGGCAGCGGCAACGACATCATCCAGCAAATGCTCCAGGATTATGACAGTCTCGGCATGGATTCCAACGGTGTGCTCATGAACAGGGGGCAGGACATTCCCTTTAAGGTCGTTAACTATTACGACACGCCCGAATATGAACAGCGCGCCCGTATGATCCGCCGGTGGTACCAGAACGGCTGGATAGTCAAAGACGCCACCACCAACCCTCAGGGCGGCTCCCTCCAGGTTGGGGCAGGAAAGCTCCTTGCCTTCACTTCCAACCTCAAACCCGGCTTTGATGCCCAGTCAAGCCTTGGCGCCTCAGGTGTCAAGATGGTCCAGGTGGACCTTGCCCCGGCGGTTGGTTATACCAGTAACGTAGCCTCGATTAACTGGGGTATCCCAATTACCTGCAAGAACCCGGAAAAGACCATGCTGCTGATCAACCGGCTCTACACCGACCCGGTGGTATGGAACCTCATCAACTGGGGTATCGAAGGCAAGCACTATGTCAAGATGAACGATCACATTGCCACCTACGCCCCCGGCGTGGATGCCTCCAACTCGGGGTACGTCATGAACCTCTCCTGGTTCTACGGTAACTCCCTTATGGACGGCGGCCTGATGTGGGAAGGCAATGAATACGATGTGAACGAACAAATGAAGGAGTTCAACCGCACGGCCATCTTCTCCAAGGCCATGGGCTTTAACTTCGATTCCACGCCGGTACGGAACGCCATCACCTCGGTACAGAACGTGATAAACGAGTACCGTCTGGCCATGGGCGCCGGTATGCTGGACGTGAATGAGAACCTGCCGAAGTTCCGCAAGGCCATGAAAGATGCGGGGGTCGACGAGATCGTCGCCGAAAAGCAGAAGCAGCTTGACGCCTGGGCCCACGAAAAGGGCCTGTATTAACGGTTCTATACAACACCCGCAAAAAAGGCACCGCCGGTTTTGCGGGTGATTTTTTATCTACGTTCCATCTCATCTTCTATAAGGAGCTGTCCATGACGAGTCTGAACAAGGAGAAAAAAGCAAAGGACTTCAGGCGCTATATCCCCCTGATGGTCATGTGCCTTCCCGGGGTCATGTACCTCGTGATCAATAATTACCTTCCCATGGCGGGGTTGGTGATCGCCTTTAAGGAATATAACTACGCCAAGGGTATTTTTGGGAGCGACTGGATAGGGTTCAAGAATTTCGAGTTCCTCTTTAGAACGCATGATGCTTTTGTCATAACCCGGAACACGGTGCTGTATAACATCCTGTTTATTATCATCAATACCTGCGGCGCCATTATCGTCGCGATTCTGCTGAGTGAAGTTACCAATACTTTCCTGCTGCGTATTTATCAAACGGTGATACTGCTGCCGTACCTCATCTCCATCGTTATCGTGAGCTATCTGGTATACGCTTTCTTAAGCACCGATGTGGGCTTTATCAACAAAACAGTGCTGCCCGCTCTGGGAAGGGAGCCGATTAGCTGGTACATGGAGGCGAAATACTGGCCGGGTATTCTGCCTATCGTAAACTTCTGGAAGGGCGTGGGCTTTACCACGATCATCTATCTTTCAAGCATTGTCGGCATAGACCGCACCTACTACGAAGCGGCGGAACTTGACGGCGCAAGCAAGATACAATCCATCAAAAACATTACTCTCCCCCTTATCACACCGGTTATCACTATCATGCTGCTGCTTTCGGTGGGGCGGATTTTCTACTCCGACTTCGGGTTGTTCTATCAGGTGCCCATGAACTCAGGGGCTATATACGCCACCACCAACGTTATTGATACCTATGTGTACCGGGGCTTGATGGTGCTCAACAACATCGGTATGGCTGCCGCCGCAGGGCTTTATCAGTCCATCGTAGGCTTCCTGCTGGTTATCGGATCCAACCTGCTGGTCAGGAAGGCAAGCCCCGAAAATGCGCTGTTCTAAAAGGAGACGATGATGATACAGAAGAAAGTACGCGGTGATGTTGTTTTTACTACTATCACCCACGCGGTGTTGGCCCTGTTGTCCGTGGCGACGATCCTGCCGATACTGCTGTTGATTGCATCATCCTTTACGGCGGAAGCAACCATCCTGCATGACGGGTACCGGTTCTGGCCCAAGGCGTTTAGCTTGAATGCCTACGAGTACCTGGGCGGTCAGGGGCGTTTTATCCTGAATGCCCTGACTATTTCCTTTACCGTAACCGGACTTGGCACAGCATCGAGCCTCTTTATCACGGCCCTTTTGGCCTATCCCCTTTCCCGGAAGGATTTCCCCTTTCGGATCCCCCTGTCCTTCTTTGTGTTCTTTACCATGCTTTTTAACGGCGGCTTAGTGCCCACATATCTGGTTTATACCAATATATTCCACATAAAGAACACCCTCTTTGGGCTTTTGGTTCCCGGCCTCCTCATGAACGGCTTTAATGTAATACTGATGCGTACCTATTTTTCCACCAACATACCCGATGCCCTGATCGAAAGTGCCCGGCTTGACGGCGCGGGGGAAACACTGATCTTCTTTAGAATAGTCATGCCCCTGTCCCTGCCCATCCTGGCCACGGTGGGGCTTATGGCGGGCCTGGCCTACTGGAACGACTGGTTCAACGGTCTTATCTACATCAACAAGCCCCAGCTCTTCAGCCTGCAAAATATCCTGAACCGGATGATCACCAACATCCAATTCCTGCAGCAGAACGCAGGAGCTTCCGCGAACTTGGCGGTGGAGGCGGCCAAAATTCCCACCACCACGGTGCGTATGGCCATCGCGACAGTGGGTGCGGCGCCTATCCTTATCATTTATCCCTTCTTCCAGCGTTACTTTGTAAAAGGTATTGTTATCGGCGCGGTGAAGGGGTAATCTTCCGGCATGGGTGAACACGCCGTTGATAAGTATAACCTCACCGAAGGGGGCATCCTTGGCAAGCTGCTGCTGGTGGCGCTGCCTATTATGGGCTCCCAGTTCATGCAGATGGCGTATAACCTCATCGATATGTTCTGGCTGGGAAAGGTGGGGAGTGACGCGGTAGCATCTTCCGGCGCGGCGGGGATGTACATGTGGCTGTCCTTTGGCTTTATGGCAATTGGGATGATGGGGGCCAGCATTGGGGTGTCCCAGTCCCTGGGGGGGAAAGATACCCCTGCGGCCCTTGGGTTTTCGCAGAATGCCCTGCTGATCGCAATTGTGCTGGGTCTGCTTTATGGGCTCGTCATGCTGTTCTTCAGCCGGGAACTTGCGGGATTTTTTAACTTTAAGGAAGCAAATGTAGCGGCAGATGCGGCGGCGTATCTTAAAATCGTGGCCCTGTCGATCCCCGCTACTTTTGTTTCCTCGGTTATTGTCGGGACTTTCAACGCTTCGGGAAATTCGCGCCCCCCCTTTATTATTACTGCTATCGGCCTTGGGGCCAATGTTATCCTGGACCCGGTGTTTATTCTGGTCCTGGGCATGGGGGTAAAAGGCGCCGCCATCGCAACGGTTATCGCACAGTTGATTGGCTGTATTGGTTTGATTATCGCCATTGCATGGTCCAGGGGCCGTCCTTTTGAACGTTATTCTTTGCGTACCCTGCGCATCGAAAAAGAAAAAATCCTGTTGATGCTGAAATGGTCCATCCCCATTGGCCTTGAAAGCCTGTTATTTTGTTTTCTCACCATGCTCACCTCCCGCATCGAAGCGTCCTTTGGCGCCGATGCCATGGCGGCCGGTAAAGTGGGCTCACAGATAGAATCACTCTCGTGGCTTATCGGGGGAGGTTTTGGAGCCGCCCTGGTTTCATTCATCGGACAGAATTACGGTGCAAAAAAATGGGACCGGATACACCGGGGGGTGCGGGTTTCCGCCTGCGCAATGGCCGCCTGGGGGCTCTTGATAACTGCGCTGTTGTTTTTTGCCGGCGGTACGCTCTTTTCGTTCTTTCTCAATGAGCCAAAACTGGTTGTACTGGGGACCAGATACCTGCGTATCTTCGCCCTTGCTCAACTGGTGATAAACCTTGAAGCGGTAGCGGCGGGGGCTTTTAAGGGAACAGGCAGGACGGTTATACCATCGGCGATAAGCATCATTTCCAATGTGATACGGCCTGTTCTTGCCCTGTTCCTTTCCCGGACATCCCTGGGACTTACCGGCGTTTGGATAGCGGTTGTGGCGACTACCAATATGCGGGGTATTTGGATATGCTTGTGGTATCTTTTTAGTAAGAAAGAGAAGCAAACGGAGGTATCACAATGAACGCACTCATCATCGGCGGCACCGGGGTCATTTCAACGGATGTGGTCAAGCTTGCGCTTGAGCGGGGCTGGGACATTACCCTGCTGAACCGGGGTCAGCACAGCAAAGCCCTGCCCCAGGGGGCGCACTCAATTGAATGCGATACCCGTGACGAGGGGGCCATGCAGAAGGCCCTGTCCGGCAAGTACTTTGATGTGGTGGCCAATTTTATCGGCTACCTCCCCGAACAGCTCGAACAGGACATTCGCCTGTTCAGCGGCAAATGCGGGCAGTATATTTTTATATCGACCTGCTGCGTCTATCAAAAGCCCGACGGCAATTACCTTACCACCGAATCGACGCCCCTCAGGAATATCAATTCCCTGTACGGCCAGCGGAAAATTGCCAGCGAGGAAACACTGTACCACGCTTACCGGGAAAAGGATTTTCCCATCACCATTGTGCGGCCCAACTGGACCTACAATATCACCACCATCCCCTTCATCATGTCTTCCTGGCGGCAGCCCTGGACCCTCATCGACCGGCTGGAGAAGGGCCTGCCCATCATCATCGCCGGTGACGGCACGAACCGCTTTACCATCACCCACGCCGCCGATTTTGCCCAGGGCTTTGTGGGCCTTATGGGGAATCAGCACGCCATCGGCCACGCCTTCCACATTACCGGGGAAGAGGCCCTAAGCTGGAATCAGTATTTGGAGATCATCGAAAAAATTACCGGATACAAGGCCAATGTGATCCATATCGCCTCTGACTTCATCGTTAAAGTGGTCCCCACCCTGCACGATGATCTTTTGGGGGACAAGACCGTGAACTTCCTTTTTGACAACACCAAGATCCGGCAGTTTGTGCCGGGCTTTGCCGCGAAGATCCCCTACGCGCAGGGAGTCAGGGCGTCCATTGAGTACCTCAAGGCCAGGAAGGAACTGCAAACCATTGACACCGAATATACTGCCAATATCGACAAGGTTCTTGCGGCTTACGCGCCGGCGCTGAAGGCCTAACCTTCGATTTGCACGTTTTTTACAAAAGAGCTGAAGGCCTGCGCCCCAGGATTACCACCGCGGTAACAATGGCTCCTGCGGCGATCACCCCGATGATCGCCGCCAGCATGGAGCGGCGTTTGCTGGGCATTCATCCCCGCTGAAAAAAGATACGCCCAGTACCAGGGAACGCCGTTGGCGATTGCGAAGGGAATCCCGCCCCGGAGTTCGGAAATGGGCAGGAAGGATAAAAAGGCTGTCCAGAAAAATATTGAATATACCTATTGGCAAGACGGTACGTTTTTTGTAGGTTTTCTCAATGAATACCCCGATGATTCCACTCAGGGTCTTACCTTGGCCGAATTGGAAGAAGCGCTTCTTGAAGTCTATGAAATACGACAGGAAGAAAAAAAACATCTTGCCGCTATCCGTAAAACCGGCAAACTGAAAGTACCTGCGTGAAAAAAGAAAAGTTGCTTGAAAAAATCCATATAAAAAAGGTGCACCGGATAGTCGATGCGAGAACCAACGGGATAACCGTTGCGATGTTAGACATACGCCGATTATGGGGAAAGTGGAAAAAGAGTGTATCACTCTTTGGAGTCACGATAAACGCCAATAATGAGGGTTTTCAGCCATTCCTCGTTTACCGCATAGGTTATGGAGATGATTTTGATGAGCCGGTCGTTCACCTTGCGCTTGTAAGTCTCAATGGCCCCAATATGGCCCCTGCTCAGGTTTAAACATTCCTATAATTCTACTATAAATTTAGCAAATATCGGGGTACTAAACAAGCATTCACCCTCAATTGGCATCCGGCAGCCGATGCCTTTGTAATTCGCATCATTGACAATAAAAAATTAACAATATAGAATAGAACCATGGACATCAACAATATACCTTTGAGGTACCGTCAGGATATCACGATCGTCGCAAATTTACTCAAAAACGAAGGATGTACGTCTTTTTACCTTTAAGGAAGTTTGGTTTACATGGTTTTCAAATGGAATGAAGAAAAAAACAATATCCTCAAAAATACCAGAAATATATCATTTGAAGAAATTGTTATAGCCATTAATAATGGAAATTTAATTGATACTATCATCAATCCCAATCAGATTCAATATAAAGGGCAGGCAATCAATTTAGTCAAAATCAATAATTATATTTATGCGGTTCCTTCGTTTATCATTGATGACAACTGTAATCTCATAACTATATATAAAAGCAGGAAATATACCAGGCTGTATTTAAAGGAGCCCAAAGATGACGAATGAATATGATACTGAATATCTGGACAATGAAGAAAAAGCATTAATTGACTCCATTGAAAATGGCAATGGCTGGAAAACTGTCGATAACTTTGGAGAATGGAAAAAGTTAATGATGGAGACAGCCAGGAACACCATTGAGCAGAATCAATTACTCTATTTGCATCTGCCCAGACAGGATTTGGATGGAATAAAATTAAAATCCATAGAAGAGGGGGTATCTTATCAATCCCTTATAACCAGTATTATTCATAAATATCTTTCCGGTAAGCTGGTTGAAAAATCATCCTGATTCGCCGGTTACAGCACCAGCTCCCAATACCCCACATCCAGCCACTTGTTCATCTTGAAACCTATCTCGTTAAACTGCGCGATCTTTTTAAAACCGAATTTTTCATGGATGGCAACACTGGCCTCATTCGGCAGGGTGATCCCCGCAACTACCGCGTGGATATCGGTCTGCTTTACCGCTTCCAGAAGATGTGCAAAAAGTTTACCGCCGATGCCCTTTCCCTCCATACCGTTTTTAATGTAGAGGGAATCCTCCACGGAGTAGCGGTAGGAAATGCGCTCCTTCCAGGTGTTCACATAGGCGTAGCCCAGGATAGTCCCGTCTTCTTCCCAAACAAACCAGGGGAATCTGGCGCTAACATTTTTGATGCGGCCTTCCATTTCGGCGGCGCCCACCGGCCTTTCCTCAAAACTGACAACCGTATTGGTGATGTAGTAATTATATATGCCGCAGATTGCCAGGGCATCGGAAACCTTCACCGGGCGAATCGGGGGAGGAGCATCCGTTGCCCGGCGGCGCGGTTGGGTGTTCATAATGGTTTCTCCTTTTCCATTATCCTATCCGACTTTGCCCTGACAAATCTATCCCATACGATCTATAGTCAGTTATGGGTTTTTTTGAAAAGCGAAATCTTATCCCCCTGGTCCCAAACCGGGTCAGGCGGAATTACCGGGGCGGCGCGGGGATAGACCGGCTGCGGGGCAGGGACGGCGCGGCCGACAGTGACCGGCCCGAGGACTGGGTTGCCTCCCTGGTTGCGGCAAAAAATCCCGGGCTGCCCTTGGTTGATCATGAGGGCTTTTCCCGGTGCGCCCTGAACGCCCATGGCTCCGCCGTCCGGCCCTTTCTTATTGATGTGATTCGCTCTGAACCGGAATTTTACCTGGGCGGCGAATACTACCGGAAGCACGGCGTTGATCTGGGCTTTCTCCTCAAAATTCTGGATTCAGGTATGCGGCTCCACACCCAGGTCCACCCTACCGCCGCCTTTGCGCAGAAGTACCTCGCATCCCCCTACGGCAAACTGGAGTGTTACTACATTCTGGAAGCGCGGCTGGGAACCGGCCCCTATATCAGGCTGGGGTTTCAGCATCTTCCTTCACGGGAAGAATGGAAGCGGATCATCCTTGAACAGGACATCAACGCCATGGACCGCTGTTTTGAAAAAGTTCCTATCCGTCCCGGTGAAGTGTGGTACATCCCCGGCGGGGTTCCCCACGCAATCGGCGAAAATATCATGATGCTGGAAATCATGGAACCTTCGGATCTGGTGGTCCGTTGCGAGTTTGAGCGGGAGGGGATCATCGTGCCCCCGGAAGCGCGGTTCATGGGCAAGGACATTGATTTCTGTCTGGATATATTTCATTACAAGGAAAAGTCCGTGGAGGAGATCACCGCCGCTTACCGGATAAATCCAACCCTCATGGGGGAATCTTTTGCTTTTAAACATGAACAGCTGGTGGGGCCAGAGCTAAGCCCCGGTTTCCGGGTGGAACGGATCACGGTGGAACCTTCTTCGAAGTTCCACCTGGAACGTTCTGAAAACACCAATGCCGACGGCGGCCTTCCCGCTGTTGCACTGGTTACCAGAGGCAGTGTTCAATTTACCGCGGGTAAGGAAAAAGAAATACTGAAGGGCGGAGACAGTATCTTTATCGCCGCAGGGGCGGATTGGACAGGAATCGAAAACGAGGGAACAGCCGCCGCGGAGCTGTGTCTGGTGCTGCCCGCGGAATAGGGCCGCTATTTTTTCAGGGCGTCGCGGGCATCGCAGCAGATCTGCAAGGTCCGCATGGCACTTTCCAAAGTGCTGGAACAGGTTCCCCGGCCCAGGAATTCATCCACGATGCTTTGTTCCAGGGGCATGCCCACATGTTCAACTTCGGGCAATATAATTTCCTCAATGCCCGCCGCGGTTTCAAGCAGGGCCTTGCCGCCGGTACTCATGCCGGGGAAGCTAAGGATACCGTTGTCCCCCATTACTTCGCAGTAATCCTGCGATTTGAACGCGCCGTATTGCCAGAGGCCGCTGATCAGTATATTGTCTTGGCCGCGGGCGATAAGGGCGGCGCCGTCCTCGCCGGGGCGGGAACTGCTGTAATTTACGGCGTCAACGTTCCAGTCATGGAGGGGCCCAAAAAGAAAGTCCAGCAGATCCACCAGATGCACATCGGTTTCAAAAAACACGCCGCCCCCGGCAAGCGCTGCATTTCCCCGCCAGCCGGGGATGGTCTTTTGGGTATCCGAGCGAAGTACCCGCACACCGCGTATCGGTGCAATTTTTTTCAGCAGTTCCTGAATCTTCTGCGTTTTTGGGAGAGCGCGGCGGTAGTGGGCTACAAAGATTTTTTTGCCCGCTTTGGCAAAGGCCCTTTGCAGTTCCTCTGCGTCTTTGTAATCGGGAGCAATGGGCTTTTCCAGATAGCAGTTTTTACCCGCCTCAGCGACACGCAGGGCCAGATCCTTGTGAGTATCCGGTGTAGTGGCGATATAGACAATGTCGATGTCCGCACAGGCCAGCAATTCCTCGATGCCGGGAAATACCGTACCGTGACCGTGCCGCTTTACCCAGTCGTGGGCTTTACTGATAGTGCGGTTGGTAAGGCCGAACAATTCGGAGTCCCGGCATTTGTAGAGACCGGGACCGTTCTTAATTTCCGTGACATCCCCGCAGCCTATCATCCCCCACCGGATTTTTTCCATGTCGCTTAAAACGCCGCCAGCACACCGCTGAAATCGTTGTCCTTCCCCAGCAGTTCCAGGTAGAGGGAAACCATGCCCCGGTGGTGGGTCTCGTGATTGAGGACCTGAAGCAGGGTTCCGTAAAAGGGATGCTCATGGGGCGTCCCGTGGGAATCGGCATACTTCAGATTTTTTCCCAAATCACCTTCGTCCAGCTCCGCGATTAAGCTGATGATCAGCTTGTCCAGTTCGGGCCGTTTGGCAAGGTATTCATCTTTATGGGGAAAAAGAAGTTCCTTAAAGCTCAATTCGCTTTGAAAGAGGCCGTCCTTCAAGGTTTTGAATTCCTTTACGCCGCCGAAACGCTTAAGCCAGGTGACATCGGCAATATACACATGGGAACAGAGGGCGCGCGTTGATTTAAAAAAGCCGTTGAATTCCCGGTTCCATTCATCATCGCTGATGGCCGCGATAACTTCGTTCATCTTCCCGTTGGCGATTTGGTTGTACCGCGCCAGGGTCTCAAAAATTTCCTTGCTCATAATGTTCTCCTTAAAATTTATTTCCAAAGCGCCGCAGGGTATTTCCCGGCGGCAGTGAGTTCCGCGATGCGGGCGATGGCGGCTTCCCGGTCTTCTTTGTAGGTTACGCCGAACCAATGGGAATCCGCTTCCAGCGCCTTGATCCTGACGTAGCCCTTCTGAATAAACCAGTCCGCGGCCAGGGGCAGATAACATTCCGCCTTGAGTTCCCCGCCGGGCCGGTTTGCAAAATCTTTAAGGAAATTGTCGAAGTATTCCTTGAACCGGGAAATGATCTGCGGGGGGAAACCCCAGAAGTTCATGGACACCGGCGTATCCGATGCAAGCGCCCGGATGCTCCCGTCAGGATTGGTGTTGAAGATGTGGCCGTCTTTTTTTTCAATGGCCAAAAGCTCATTCACCGAAGTGAGGTAGCCGTCCTTTATTTCGCAGACACCCCGGGTAACGGTTCCCTGGGGGCTGAGTGTCGGCTCAACTTTATAGGGCACGATGGCTGCATCCTTTGAGGCTGGGTCCGCAAGGTACTTACCGATTACCGTGAAGGCTTCCCTGCCGTAAAAATCATCGGCATTCAGCACTGCGAATGGTGCGTCGATGTAGGGCGCGGCGCAGAGCAGCGCGTGGGCGGTTCCCCAGGGCTTGGTCCGGCCCGCAGCTTTAATCCGGTGGTATATGTCCTCCGGGACCAGGCTGTCCATTTCCTGAAAGGCGATCTCGCAGTTTACCTGCGATCCCAAACGGGCGAGCACGAGCTCGCGGAAATCCTTTTCGATATCATGCCGGATGATAAACACAACCTTGGTGAATCCCGAGCGGATGGCGTCAAAAACTGAATAGTCCAGCAGCACCTCGCCGTTCTTTCCGATTTTGTCCATCTGCTTGAGCCCGCCGTAGCGGCTCCCCATTCCCGCCGCCATAACAACTAAAATTGGTCCCTGCATAAAAACTCCTTTAAAAATAGTTTTACTATTTCTGTTTTCCGCTTTTAAGTTTTTCTTCAAACCGTTCCAAAGCCTTGCCCGTCAAGGCAGCTTTACCCTTTAGTTCCGTTGATCCCGCAGTAATACTGTCGGCCTCGCTGTCCCCGAGCCGGCGTTTCAATTCTGCAAATTCTTCCCGTGAAAAGGACACACCGCCCAGGGTATGCCGTTCAAAAGATTCACAGCACCGGGGGGCCACTTTTTTGGTGATGTCCAATAAAACTTCCGCATAAAGGCGGATTTCCTTTTGGGCATGACTATCAAGACGGAGGGCCAGAAAATGAAAGAGGTTATGAAGATCAATCTGCCAGTACCATTCGGTGTAGAGTGAAAGGGGCAGGTTGATCCGGGCGAGTTCCCGGGCGATGCCCTGATCGATAAGGGCGGTATAATCGCCGTAGGACTGACGCTGACCCCCGGCCATGGCAACGCGGACCGCTTCTGCGGCCGCTGCTTCCAGTGCCTCCGCGGAACGGCCCTGCTTGTTGTCGTCACTCTGGAGGGCCACGTCCTCAGGCGCGGGGACGTAGAAATCGTCCTTCATCACCGAATAGCGGCCGGAAATTTCATTTAAACGGGCGGTCCGGTGGCGAATCCACTGGCGGGCCACAAAGATCGGGAGTTTTACGTGGAAGGTGAGCACCACCTGTTCAAATGGGCTGGTGTGCTGGTGCCGCAAAAGGTAGTCGATAAGCCCCGCGTCTTCCCGGTAGCTCTTGGTCCCTTCCCCATAGGACACCCGTGCGGACTGCACCACCCGCTCGTCCCCGCCCAGATAATCCACCAGGCGGATAAAGCCCTTGTCCAGGACCGGGTATTCCTTGTCTAAAATCGCCTCCGCCTCGGGAACAACACAGTGGGCCATGGATCCTCCAAATCTTTTGCTGGCTCTTACTATACTACGAAAGGGCTTTTAAGCAAAAGGGGAAAGATTGAAACAGGGGCGATGGAAGTGTATACTATCGAAGAGGAGTAAAATATGCCGTTGGCAAAAGAAGCGCCCCATTATACCTACGCCGATTTTCTCGAATGGGACGAAAGCGAACACGCCGAGATAGTTGATGGGGAAATCTTCATGCTGGGCACCCCTGCCCGGATACATCAGGAAGTCAGCGGCGAATTGTTCCTTCGGATAAAAACCTGGTTAAGCGGAAAACCCTGTAAAGTATATTCAGCCCCCTTCTCTGTCCGGCTGAATGCCGCTAGGGATAACAGCGATGATACGGTCTTTGAGCCGGATATCGTGGTAATCTGCGACAGCGGCAAACTTGACGACCGGGGCTGTAATGGGGCGCCGGATCTGGTTATTGAAATCCTGTCCCCTTCCACTGCCCGGCATGACCGGCTGGTGAAATTTCGTAAGTATCAACAGGCGGGGGTGCGGGAGTACTGGATCGTGGACCCGGACATGAAAACCGTTCAGGCTTGCGTCCTGAAAAACGGCTGGTATCAAGTTACCATGTATGACGATACCGACACAGTACCGGTTACGGTTCTGCAGGGCTGCGAAATCCATCTGGCGGAAGTATTCGAAGGGTAGGGACAGCCAGCGGAAAATTTCTTTTCTTATTCTCCCCAAGTATACTATACTTTTATCTTATGGAACAAAACGAACAGATTGAACGGTTTTGCAAGGCCGTCAGGATTAAAACCGATTGGCCCGTTGGCGCCCTTAAGGGCGATACTGAAGCGGAGGCGTCGCTAAAGCATTTTCAGGATTTTCTTGCCGAAGCCTACCCCCTTTTTCACAGGACCGCAGAACGTTTCGTGCTGAGCCCCTATTCCGTGGTGTACCGCTGGCCGGGCAGCAATAGCAGCCATGGCTCAAGCGGGGAAAAACCGGCCCTGATTCTGGCCCACTACGATGTGGTGCCCGTGGAAAAGGAAAAGTGGACCGCGGACCCCTTTGGGGCGGAGATTAAGGACGGCTTTGTGTATGGCCGGGGAACCCTGGACATGAAGAACATCCTCGTGGGCATCATGGAAGGGGCGGAGGCGCTCTGCGGACAGGGCTTTAGGCCGCAGCGGGACATCTGGTTTGCCTTTGGCGGTGACGAGGAACGGGCCGGGGTTTTTGGGGCGATGGAAACCGCCAAATGGTTTGCCGGGAAAAATATCAGCTTTTCATGGATTTTGGATGAGGGGTCTCCCCTTGCGGTGGATTTTTTCAAGGGGGTAACAAGGCCCCTGGCCCTTTTCGGTATTGAAGAGAAGGGCTTTCTCAGCCTGGACCTGACGGTTACCCAAAAACCGGGGCATGCTTCCAATCCCCCGCAGGTGCAGGCGGCGGCGGTGCTGGCCCGTGCCCTGCTGCGGATCAGCCGGACATCCTTCCCTTACCGCCTTATCCCCACGGTGGAAGGTTTTTTCTCTCAACTGGCAAAATTGACCGGCGGTGTGCAGTCCTTCGCCCTGGCCCATGCCCGGCTCCTGGGGCCCCTCTTTTTCAAACTCACTGCCGGCAACCCCATGACCAGTTCCATGCTCCACACCACCATCGCCATGACCCAGCTTGCGGGGAGTTCCGCCGACAATGTGATGCCTTCGGAGGTACGGGCGGTGCTCAACCTGCGGCTCCTTCAGCCCTGGACCGTGGAAAAGGCCATCGGCTTCATCAAAAAAGCGGTAAAGGATGAGCGGGTGGATGTGAAGGTCCACGGCCACAGTTCGGGACCGGTCCCGGCGAACCCGGATCACGCGAAACTCCGGGGCCCCGGCTGGCAGGAGATGGAGGCTGCGGTACATTCGGTCTTCCCCGATGCGGCGATCCTCCCCTTCATCATGACCGCCACCACCGATTCCCGGCATTATCAGCACCTTGCAAAAGGCATTTTCCGGTTCAACCCCCTCAAACTGAACCCGGTGGAATTGAGCCTCATCCACGGCCACGATGAACGGATCTCCCTGGAAAATTTTGCCGGGGGCATCAAATTTTACACCGCCCTCTTTGGGTCACTGTAAAACGGCGTGATGCATGAGTCAGCAGCATATTGAAAATAAGTCCACCCTGATCCGGTGGGCCTCCGTCACCGCCCTTGTCGGGAATCTGCTCCTTGCGGCCCTCAAAATAACCGAGGGGCTCAGGACCGACAGCCTTGCGGTGCTGGGGGACGGCATTGATTCATCGGTGGATGTGCTTATCGCCGTCATGGCCCTGGTGGTGGCACGGGTTATTTCCCGCCCGGCGGATCAGGAGCACCCCTGGGGACACGGCCGCGCGGAAACCGTTGCCACCGCCCTGCTCTCGTTCCTGCTGTTTTTTGCCGGGGCCCAGCTCATCCTCAATTCCGCAGGGGACCTGGTCTTTGGCGAGCCCCGCGAAGTCCCCTCAAAAACGGCGATCATCGTCACCCTTGTTTCCATAGCAGGAAAGCTCTTCCTCGCCTGGATTCAGTACCGCTTCGGCAAACGGGCGGATTCCGCCATGCTCCGGGCAAACGCAAAAAACATGGCCGCCGATGTACTCCTTTCTGTTGGGGTGCTTGTGGGGCTGGCCCTTTCGATTGAACTGGGCATCGGCGCCATCGATTCCGCCACCGCCATTCTGGTGGGCCTTTGGGTGATCAAGGCTGCGGTGGGAATTTTTATGGAGGCCAACACGGAACTCATGGACGGCAGCCACGAGACCGAATCCTACCGGGCGGTTTTCGACGCGGTCCGTTCGGTTCCCGGCGCGGGCAACCCCCACCGTACCCGCATGCGCCGCATCGCCGGTCTCTGGGACATCGACATCGACATTGAGGTGGCCCCGAACCTCACCGTAAACGAGGCCCACCGGATCGCCACCCAGGTTGAAGGGGCCATCAAGAACCGGGTCGAGGGCATCTACGACATCATGGTCCACGTTGAGCCCGATGGGGATCATCACGAAGAAGACGCGGAGGGGTTTGGGCTGAGTGAAGACAAAATAATGACCAACAAGTAGCTGATAAAGCGCTTCCCTGTGGGCAAGGGGCTGTCTGCCTATACTTTTTCATCTTTTCCCCATATATTTAAACCATAAATGACCATCAACCAGGAAGAGGCCCTTTACGATTTCCTCGAAAATGTAACTGAACCCTTTACCCTTGAGGATATAACGGCCTTTCTCAGGATGATTGAGCCCAAACAGGGCGGCAGGCTGTCCATGGAGATTACCGCCCTGATCGATAGCCGGAACATGGCCTTCAGGATGGACAGCCGCCGCTGGCTGTCCCGGCGGGGCTGCTTTGAAAACGTGCCCTTTGTGATTAACCCGACCAAACTTGAGCTCCTCAACGGGATTCTGATCCCCGGACACCGGTGTATTCCCTTTTCCAATCCGGCGCTGATGCCCCAGGAACTGGTGTTTTACTGGAAGGGGAGTCCCATCCCCATGACCACCACCGAAGGGGACCCGGAAGAATTTTATCCCTACTATTATCTTTTTGGTGAAGAATACGCCCCCCAGTACGTGGCGCGGGACAACCCGGAAAATGAAGACGCCTTTAACAGCGATCCCTACGAGGACCCCCCGGAGGTGTCCATCAAAACCCTGGACATGCGGAATATCTACCGGGAAAGCGCCTTTGTGCCGGGGGATCGTTTTGTGGCGCGTTCAAGGGACTGGAAGGCCGGGTCCTTTGACCTGGAACGGGTGGGCAAGGATGGGTGGGCCCAGGCGGACTTATCCGCCTGGCTTGAGGCAGCGGAAAGCGGCTTCGAGGATGCCTTCAGCCTTTTGGGGCCCGGTTCCTCCACGGAGGAGCAGATCGCCTATGCCTATTGGTACGGCGGCAAGCGTATGCGGGAAATTCCCGCCTATTCCCTTGAAGATTTCCTTTTTGAAAAAACCGACCGGATCGAAACCACGGCCTACGGCATCGAAAGCCGTCTCTGGTTTGCGGGAAAGGAAATTCCCGACAGCCGGATCATCGAAGGCTACATGCTCCCCCCGGACCGGACCCTGGTGGAGGATATCCTTGTCAAACGGCAGGTACCCATCTCCGAATATGTGATCCAGTCCTATGTGCGGGACGCCCTTTTTCATGGGGAAGACGACATCTCCCTCATCCTTGAACGGATCGTTCCCCCCAGTATCCACCTGGAAGATCGGGAATGGAAAATTCTGGCGGGCTATATCATTGATACCCTGGAAGAATTTAAGCCCACCTACACACCCTTTGCGGATCAGGCCATGGGGCCCATCCGGGAGCGGGTAGGGGAACTCCACACGGCGGTTATTGATCTGCTGGCCCGGCTCAACAAGGGCGGCATCGACGCGTCCTGGCTGCCAAAGCATACCTACATCGTCCTGTCCCAGATACAGGGCCACGCCGCCGGGGTCATGGAAGACCTGGACAGCGACGAAGCGCCCCCGGAGGGGGACCTTGAGGCCATGGACAATTCCCTTGACAGCATGATCGAAACCTACGAAGACATCAAGGAACTGATCGAAGACGCCCTGAACACCTTCCGCCGGAGCAATCTTTCGGTGGTGAAACCCCGTGCCGGGGACGGGAAAAGCAACCCCTGGCGGATGGTTCAGATCAGCATCGGCGGCACCGGGGTCTGGCGGCGGGCGGCGGTCCCCGAATCATACCGGCTGGAGGATCTGCACCGCCTGATTCAGGGCGCCCTGAACTGGCAGGGGGCTTCGGTTCACCGTTTCAGCATTGAAAAACCCGGCAAGGAGCGGTCGGACTCCGGCATCCTGGACAACAAGCTTCAAATAGGGGCCCTTTGCGGGGCCGGTATTTCTGAACTCATATATGAATACGGCAGAAAATGGACCGTCAAGGTGCTCCTGCTTCCCCGGTACGACGGGGAGGAGGCCGAGGCGGTCCGCTGTGTGGCCGGGGAAGGGGCCTCCCCTCCGGAATTTATCGACGGCCCCCTGCGGTTCAGGAAAAGCCTTTCCGCCCTGGAACGGGGGAGCGAAGCGGAAAAACAGGCCGCCCTCCGCGAGCTTGGCCAGAATTTCAAGGCTGAGAATTTTGATCTTGAGGGCTGCAACCGGAATCTGAATTCCGGTATACTAAAGAGCCGGGCCTTTGACCGGTAACAGGATTTTAAGAGCATGAGTGAAGATATAGAAGAAGGATTAGCGGAACTGGTAGAGCGGGGCGGCATTTTTTATCATGTCCCCGGTCAGGGACCGGAGCAAATTCTGACTGCAATCATCGAGAAAATCCCAACGGCATTCCTGCCCAACGGCAAGGAAACGCTTCTCAGGGCGGTGCTGGAACGGGAAGCCCTGATGTCTACCGGCATCGGCCACGGTCTGGCTCTGCCCCATCCCCGGAACCCGGTGATAAGCGAAACCGAAAAGCAGTTTGTCACCATCGCCTTTCCCGAATCTTCCGTGGACTGGAAGTCCCTTGACGGCAAAGCGGTGTACGCGGTGCTGCTCATCGTGTCCGCATCGGCCAAACAGCACCTCCGCACCTTATCAAAAATCAATTTTCTCTGCCGGCAGGAAGGTTTTGAGGCCCTGCTCCGGAACCGGGCGCCAGCGGAGCTTATCATAAAGGCTATCCGGGACATGGAACAAACCTGGAAAAAATAAATTTTGAATTTTAAAGGAGAGATAATAATGAACATTAAAGGTTTGGAAAAAACAGCGTTAAGTGTGCGGGCTTTGAGTATCGACGCCATTCAAAAGGCGAATTCCGGGCACCCCGGACTTCCCCTGGGGGCCGCCGAACTGGGGGCGATCCTCTACGGGGAACTGTTGCGCCACGATCCGGCCGCCCCGGACTGGGCGGATCGGGACCGTTTTGTGTTATCCGCGGGCCACGGCTCCATGTTCCTCTATTCTTTGCTCTATTTGGCGGGATATCCGGACATTTCCCTTGAGGATATCAAAAATTTCCGGCAGATCGGTTCCCGCGCCGCGGGCCACCCCGAATACGGCCTGGCCCGTGGTATTGAATCCACCAGCGGCCCCCTGGGCCAGGGTGTCGCCACGGCGGTGGGCATGGCAATTGCGGAGACCATGCTGGCGGCCCGGTTCAATACCGCTTCCCATAAGATCGTCGATCATTATACCTACGCCCTCTGCGGGGACGGCTGTCTGCAGGAAGGGGTTTCCGCTGAGGCAAGCTCCCTTGCGGGCCATCTTGAATTGGGCAAGCTCATTGTTTTTTACGATTCCAACAAGATCACCATCGACGGCAGCACGGACATTTCCTTTACCGAAGATGCGGCCAAACGCTACGAGGCCTACGGCTGGCAGGTGCTGAAGGGTTCCATGTACGATTTTGAAGAGATCGCCCGGCTCACCGCCCAGGCAAAGGCTGAAACGAAGAAGCCCACGATCATCATTCTTAAATCGATCATCGGGAAGGGCTCCCCCAACAAGCAAAACAGCGCCGATATCCACGGCGTGCCCCTGGGCGCGGAGGAAGTTGTTGCTGCCCGGCAGACCCTGGGCATCCCCGCCGGTCCTGCCGGTGATTTCTACACCGCCCCGGAGGCCCTCGAATACTTTAAGGACAGGCGGGCCGAATGGAAGAAGGTCCGGAAAACCTGGCAGACTGAATTTGACGCATGGTCCAAAGAAAACCCCGACAAGCGCAAGGAGTGGGACCAGTTCTATTCCGGCAAGGCCGCGCCCATCAGCTTCCCCGCCTTTAACGTAGGGGACAAGATCGCCACCCGCACCGCGGGGAACAAGGCGCTGGCCGCCGTTGCCGCCGCCAACAAAAACCTGGTGGGCGGCTCGGCGGATCTCAAGGGCCCCAACGCCGTGGGCTTCCCTGATTCCGGCCCCTATTCCCCCGCCTGCCGGGAAGGCCGCTACATCCACTTCGGCATCCGGGAATTCGCCATGGCCGCCATAACCAACGGCATCACCCTTCACGGGGGACTGCGGGGCTTCTGCGCCACCTTTATGGTTTTCTCCGATTACCTGCGTCCGGCGCTCCGCCTTTCAGCCCTGATGAACCTGCCGGCGATCTTCGTCCTGACCCACGATTCAATCTTTGTAGGCGAAGACGGCCCCACTCATCAGCCTGTGGAGCATCTGGCTGCCCTCAGGACCATCCCCGGCGTACGGGTCCTCCGTCCCGCCGATGCGGAAGAAACCGCCGAAGCCTGGGCCATGGCCCTGGAACGCCATGACGGCCCCACTGCCCTTGCCCTTACCCGGCAAAACACCACCGTATTCCCCAAGGCCGATCCGGAATGGCGCAGCACCATCCGTACCGGCGCCTATATCGCCCAAAAAGCCGGTCCCGCCGGGGAAAAACCCGATGCGGTGATCATCGCCACCGGCTCTGAAGTGAACCTCGCTCTGGAAGCGGCGCAAATTGCGGCGCAAAAATCCGGCAAAAAGGTCCAGGTGGTCTCCATGATCAGCCGGGAGCTCTTTGAAAGCCAGCCCAAAGCCATACAGGAAGCCATTGTGCCCCCCGGTGTGCGGGTAATCTGCTGTGAAGCGGGGGTCCGCAGCGGCTGGGAACGCTGGGCCAAGAGCGAAGATATCTTCTCAATAGACCGTTTCGGCGAATCGGGCCCTGCCGGTAAGGTAGCCGAGCACATGGGCTTTACCTCGGCGGCATTGGCGGCGCTGATTAACAGGTAGTTCAGTCTGAGGCAAAAAAACGCCTGGGCCGTATGGGGACCAGGCGTTTTTTATGCCCAATGAACTTTTTTCAGAAGCGTGCTTCCCTAAAGAAATGGCTGCGGCGAATCACCCATCTTTTCTAATTCCCGTCCCTTTTCCGTATCAGGTTACGCTGAATTTTCCCGCTGATCGTCTTTGGCAGCTCCGCAACAAATTCCACAATCCGGGGGTATTTGTAGGGGGCGGTAACCCGTTTAACGTGGTTTTGCAGTTCCTTCTCAAGTTCCTTTGAGGGACTGAAGCCGCGGGCAAGCACGATGGTGGCCTTGACCACCTGGCCCCGGACCGGGTCCGGCGCGGCGGTTACCGCGCACTCCAGCACCGAAGGATGCTCCATCAGGGCGCTTTCAACTTCGAAGGGGCCGATGCGGTAACCGGAACATTTGATCACATCATCGTTGCGGCCGACGAACCAGTAGTAACCGTCCGCGTCGTGCCAGGCCATGTCGCCGGTGTGGTAGACCTCGTCGTACCACGCAGCTTTGGTGATGTCGTCGTCTTTCCAGTAACCGCGGAAAAGGCCGGGCACGCCGGAGGCACCCTTACCTAAAAAAGTTTCGCCGGGTTGGGGATAAGCACCGGCCGCAGTAATACTAATATTGCCCACGATACCGTCATCGCAGGGCCTGCCGTCCTCGTCCAATAAATTGAGGCCGAAGAGGGGCGCGGGTTTGCCCATGGAGCCGGGCTTGACCGGCAGCCACTTAAAGGCCGCCGCCATCACCGAAGTTTCCGACTGACCGAAGCCCTCGCGAATTTCCAGGCCTGTCATTTCCTTTATCTGGTGAAACACCTCGGGGCTTAAGGGTTCACCTGCCACGCCGGTGTGCTCAATAAAACTGAAATCGTAACCGGAAAGATCCTCTTTAATGAGGAAGCGGAAGATCGTGGCGGTGGCGCAGAAGGTGGCGGGCCGCAGCCGCTGGATGGCGTCGAGCATTCCGTGGGGGGTAAACTTTTCCGTGTCGTATGCACCCACCGCCGCCCCGCAGATCCACTGTCCGTAAATTTTGCCCCAGGCGAATTTGGCCCAGCCTGAATCGGTTTGGGTCATGTGGACTTTGTTGTTCTGAACGCATTGCCAGTATTTTGCGGTGACGATGTGCCCCAGGGCCAGGCTGTGGTTGTGGAGCACCATCTTTGGCATCCCCGTGGTACCGGACGAAAAATAGATCAGCATTGGTTCACTGGTGCGGGTGGCCGCTGTGCCCGTGGGCCGCGTAAAATCCCCGGAGGCCTTTTCGATTTCGGCGCGCATGTCAAGGAAGCCCGCAGGAATACTGTTACCCACCACCGCAACTGTTTTGACGCTTTCACATTCCGGCAGAGCGGCGCCGATATTGTTCAGCAATTCTTTATCATCCACACTGATAAGGAGTTTGACTTCCGCGATATTGCAGCGGTAGATGATATCCTTTTGGGTAAGCTGAAAAGTACCGGGGATGCACACCGCGCCGATCTTCATCAATGCAGTCATCAGGACCCAGACTTCGGGGCGCTGTTTCAAAATCAGCATTACTACGTCGCCTTTTTTGATGCCCATCGCAAGAAGCGCCTGCGCCGCCTTGTCACTTTGGCGTTTGATGTCGGCAAAGGTGAAGGAGCGCAGAGCCCCTTCGTCGTTGGTCCAGAGGAGGGCCAGCTTGTCCGGCTCTATCCGGGCCCATTCGTCCACCACGTCAAAGGCAAAGTTGAAATCCTCAGGCACATTGCAGCGGTAGTTGGCGTAGAAATCATCGTAACTGTCGAATTCGATCCGGGGGCAATAGCGGGATAATATCTCGCTGCCGTTTGTGTTTTCGCTCATCGTAATTATTCCTGTATGATGGTGATGAATTTTGCCGGCGCGCCGACTGCGGCCTGGCCGTGGGGAATTCCGGCGTCAAAGTAGATGGTGTCCCCGGCTTTTAGATCGTATTCCCGCTTGCCAACGGTGACCTTTACCACACCTTCGACCACATAGTTGAATTCCTGGCCGGAATGTTTTACCAGCGGGGCAGGGGGCTTGCTCGGGTCCAGGTAGACCAGCAGGGGTTCCATGGTCCGGTCCTTGAAGTTGTAGGCAAGGCTTGAAAATTCATAGCCGGGATAACGCTCAACCTGGATGCCCTTCCCGGCGCGGCACACACTGGCGGTGTCCATCCGGGGGGCTTCCCCGGTGAGCAGCACCGTGGTGTCCGTTCCCAGGCGGCTTGAAATCTTGTACAGGGCGCTGATGGGGATATCCGCCTCGCCTGACTCGTACTGGGCGTAGGTCTCGTAGGGAATCCCGATATCCTTTGCCATATCCATGGCGCTGATTTCCAGTATTTCCCGCAGTTCCCTGATCCTGCCGGGGATCTGGGTGAGGTTATCATCGATTGGCATATTCGGCATGGGCGTTATCTCCTGTTTGTAATGGTATAAAGTTAATTTTTCAGAAAGTCCCAGATATCCTGTCCGGTGCTCTGCTCTTCCGCATCGAGGATCTCCACCGGCAGGGACACCGTTTCATTCCCCCGTGAATCACAGCGGCCGGGGCTCATCTTGAGGCCCGCGATGGCGTTCCCCTTTATTGCCGCAACGTAATCGGCAATGGTTTCCATCTTCTTGTCGAGATAAACCCCAAAGACGCCCCGTGCCTCAAGCTGTCCTGTTTCGTGGATGTCGGAACCCGCAGTCACGGGGAGGCCCAGCTTTTTGGCATAACGCATGGCAAGGGCATCGTAGCTTTGCTCGTGGTTCCCCGCATTCGCCGCTTCAATTCCATCTACAAGATAGGGGGACAGGGTAATTCCAGAGATGTAAAAATGCTGCCTGAAAGGATGGGCCTGGACCACGCAGCCTCCGGCTTCCCGCACGGCCTGGTACTGTTCCCGCCGGGACCAATGGGCGGCTTCGGGGTGTTCCATGAGCCATTCCCTGCCGAGACCGTAGATCAGGTAGTCATCGCCGTCAAAGGTTTCTTCCCAGCCGAAGAACACGTCCAGCCCCTGCCGTGCGCCTTCGTCCCGTGCATCCTCAAAGCCCCGGCAGAATTGATTGACAAATTCCCGCCAGGGCAGGTTCCGGTTTACTGTGCAGTTGCCCCCGTAAAAATGATCGGTCACGATGATCCCGGTGTAACCCAGTTGCTTGTATCCCTGGATATATTCCCGCCCCCGTGAAGCACCGCAGGCGCTGGTCTGGCTGGTGTGTAAATGGGTTTCGTAGAGGTACGGCATGGAGCTTAATCCTTTCCCGCGCGGCCGAAGGCGGCATGCCACAATTTTTTGAGGAGCCCGATTCTTCCAAAGAGGAGCCAGATGAGTAGAATCAAAATCAGAAGGCTGGGGATGCCGTAAATCACGACCCCAACCAGTATGACCAGCAGGGCGGAGGCAAAATCCCCAAAGGATGAGAAGAGACCGGTGATACGTTCCCCAATGCCCGGTGCGGAAGCGGAGGGCGCATTTATTGGCCCCAGGATTTCCAGTTCAATGGTGGCATAATCCACCAGGTGCGCCAGAGACCGGAACTGGGTTCCGGTCCAGTCGATTTCGTTTTGCAGTTCGGCGATCCGTTTTTCCACGGTCATGATCTCGTCGATATCCTTGGCCTTGCCCAGATAGCCCTGAAAGGTTTTGAGCAGTTCCAGTTTCACGGCAAGCTGCCCCTCAAGATCATAGTATCGAAGGCTTACGTCTTCGGCGCTTTCATTCCGGTGCAGTACCTTCCCCATGCCGTTCAGTTCCGCAAGAAAAGATTCATAGGATGCGGAGGGGACCCGGATGGTATAGTCCCGGGAATTTTCATTGATCCGGGTTGAAGCGGCCCATGCGTCATATTTTTCCATGGCCTCAAGGAGAGGCTTCTCCGCTGCCGCAGGGTCCGCCGTTCTGATGCGGAGGCTGGCCCTTTGCACAAGTTTGCGGGTCTTTTCCGCCGGATCGGACAATTCCGCCATCGGTTCAGAAGCAACGCTTTTCCTGGCACGGCCGGTTTCAGATTCAACGGAATCGTAGGCCATGGCGGCCCTTGCCATTGTGGGCGCCATTTTCTTGGAACAGGCCGAGGCAAGGGAAAGGACGGCAATTAAAAGAATAAAGGGTTTGATGCGGTAGCTCATAATTTCATCCTAACACATATTAAAAATTCATTATACGGACCATCTTAAAACATATCCTCCGAATTTACCAGAACAAGATCCTTTCGTTTTGCGGCTATGTCTTTAAGCCCCGTCGTAAAACCGGATTTTGAAAAGAGGATATACTGTTTATTGGTGAACCGGGCCTGTAGTTCCGGCAATTCCGACCGGTAGACAAGCTCATCCAGGACATCAGAGCCGGTACGGGTGTTCCGCCACTTGCATTCACCAAAGATGGCGCGGTTTTCATCAAAGGCCAGGATATCAATTTCTTCTTCCCGGCGCTCCGCAGGGTTGGAACCCCACCACCGTCCCAATGACTTAAAATAAAATTTTCCCCGCGCCGCAATCCGCCCCCCTCGCGTTGCCTCACGTATAAGAAATTGTTTGGCACATTCCTCAAACACATAACCCGTATGGGCTTCAATTTTACCGGACAAAACTTCCTTACAGACCATCTTTCCAAGTCCCATGGAAATTCGGCTGATATCGGGCTGGACAAACCGGTACCAGAACCGGAACATCATATCCGCAAGCAGATAAATAGTTTTTTTGGAACGGGGCTCCGTTACGGGACATTCTTTTTTAACGATTCCAAGGCCGATTAACGCGGCAAGCATATTGCTGCACTGGCTCGTCTCTATGCCGACTTTGGTTGCGATTTCATTCAAACGGCTGCTTCCCGTTGCAATGGCGGTGATAATTCCGTTGTATGTCTGGGGTATTTTAAGTTCCTGTTTCAGCAGATTGGAAGGTTCCTCAAACAAACGTCCCGAAGGATTAAAAAAAAGTTCTTCCATGTTTTTTGCCAGGGACAGATCATTATTTATCCGGGAGAGGTATTCGGGAATTCCGCCGCTTATGCCGTACAGGGTTATCTTTTCTTTATTGGTAAACTCAGGCAGCATTTCTGCGGCTTCATAATAGGTAAAGGGCAAAACCTTGAATTGACAGGTTCTTCTGCCGTAGAGCGGACTTTTATAGCCTAAAACCTGATTTTCCATAAAAGACATGGAGGAGCCGCAGAGGATTAAAAACAGCCTGCTGTCGTCCTTGTTTTTATCAATAGCCGCCTGAAGTATTGAGGAAACCGCCTTGTCGCTCTCCGCCAGATAGGGATATTCATCAATTACGAGGATGATCCGTTCTTTTTTCGCCGCCCGGAAACAATAATCAAAGACTTCGGTGAAGGAGTTAAAGGGGTTTTGGGGAGCATCAGGAGCAAGGATCGCAAGGATTTGATTTGAAAGGAGTTCCAGATTTTCCTTTGCCGTAGACTCTATGGCTGTAAAATAGACCGCTTTTTTATCCTTTCGGAACTGATTGATCAGGGTCGTTTTACCGATACGGCGTCTTCCGTAAAAAACGGCAAATTGAAAACCATCCTGTTTATAATACTTTTCAAGCGCCTCAAGGTCCGCCTTTCTGCCCACAAACATTTGCTAACTCTCCAATTAGTAATTACACAATTAGCAGTATAGACGATACTTTTTTGTGTGTCAACGACGGCACCGCTAATAATAGCTGATCCGGTAATCCGACAAAATCTCAAAGCCGATGCGGCGGTACACGGAAAAGGCGGCGGGGTTTCGTTTTTTAACAAAGAGGGAAATGCCCCGGCCTGCGGGGATTGGCGCTGCTGTGCCCGGCGTCCGGATGCTGCGGACAAGTTCCGCGCAGAGCTGCGTTGCGATGCCGCGCCCCCGGTAATCGGGGTGGACATATACGCCGCCGATCTGGCTGCGGGTAAAGGATTCGGCGCTGGTGTTTGCCTTGGCGATTATGCGGCCGCCGAGTTCGGCGCAGAGGATGCGCTCATGGGCAAGGATGTTCTCCAGGGCCGCCTTACTGGAAGAAAGGTCGAACGCCGCCCCGTGGGGCAGAACCTCCTCCTGCTCATAGGCACTTTGAAGGGGCAAAAGGTTTGCCATATCCTTGCTGTTGGGCTGCCGGATAATGAGTCCCGGCGGACCTGCCTTCAGGCAATCCGCCGAAGGCTCCCGGTCCAGGGCCATGAGGTCGTAATCAATACTTTCCGCAGGATGAAAGCCCAGGGACGCCGTCATGTTTTCCAACATGAGGGCGTCTTCCCTTAGTCCCTGGACCGCATGGAGGGGCATGCCGCGAATGAGCCGGTTCAGGAAATGTGGGGCAGGGATATCATTTAAACCATTGAACACGGGAAAGAGGGAGTGTTTACTGTGGAGCAGCAGGGCCTCAACTTTGTCCTCTTCATTCCGCAGGACCCACACCTGATCGTGGAAGGTCGACCGGTGCATAAACCGGCTACAAGCCGCTACACAGAAGGGCTCCCGTTCCCGCAGAAACGCTTCCGGGCCGGGATCGCGTTTCCCCACCCTTCGCCAGCGCCGGGGCTTGCTCTTTGACTTATTTTGGGAAGCCGATCTTGCGGATATCACGGCAGCCGGCCCCCGGCGGGAATACGGCCCAGGATGGCGGAGAAACCCGCGGCAAAGGATTCCCGGGCATAGCTGTAAACTGCAATGGCCCCGTCCGCCCAGGGGACGCTTTCAAGATATACCGGGCTTAATACGGAAAAAACGATCACCTTTTTTTTGAGGGGCTGCAGGGCCCGCAGAAAAGACAGGCCCTCCGAATCGGAAAGGCAGAAGATCACCGTGTCGGCGTTCCGGGCCATGGCGGTCAATTCGGCGGTTTTCTGTGGAGAAGAATACCAGTAGGCGGAGGCACCAGGGTAGGCCGCTCTTCCCAGGGTGAAAAAATCTTCGTACTGCCCGGCCAGCAGCACCCGCCCGGCATCCTCAGGCTTGAGGGGAATTACGGCGCTCCCCTCCGCGCCTGTACCCCCCCGGACCACCGTAACACTGCGGGCCGCGAGGTCCAGAAAAAAGGCGGCCCCTTCGGCATTGGGCAGCTCTGTCTCAATCCTTGCAAGGTCCGGAATATAGGGGATGCTCTTTTCACCCCGGAGGTATTCAAACTTTACCGCCAGGACCCGGCGGCAGGCGTCCCGGACACGGGCGCGGAATACCGGGTCATCCTTCATGGCGCTTACCAGGGATGTCCAAATCGGGTCCAAAAGGTTCGGGGTTTTGGAGAGCATGATGATATCGTTCCCCGCAAGCAGGGCCTGCCGGGCCGCGCGGGAAAGGCTCCCCGCATACGTGGTGGCCCCGTTCATCATGAGGTCGTCGGTGATGATGATCCCCCGGTAGCCGATTTTTTCCCGGAGTACCTCATTTAAAAACCACGAAGAAAGGGAGGCCGGGGCATCCTTCGCCTGGGTGTTGGGAAAGGCCAGGTGGCCGCTCATCACCGCCGGGAGTCCCTCCTTGGCAAGGAGTCGGTAGGGCACGAGTTCCCGATCCCAAAGCGCCTCAAAGCTTGCCGAAATCTGGGGCAGTACCCCGTGGGAGTCCAGGTCCGTGTCCCCGTGGCCGGGGTAATGCTTCGCCGTGGGGATAATCCCCGCCGCAAGCTGGCCCTTCATAAAGGCCGCCCCCAGAATTCCCGCCTGTACGGGATCGCTCCCAAAGGCCCGTGGCCCAATCAGCACAGAATCCCTGTTGGTAAATACATCTACGGTGGGGGCAAAATTCATGTTGATCCCCAGTACTGCCAGTTCTTTACCAATGTAATAGCCTGAAAGATAGGCGTCCCGGGGATAGCCCGATGCGCCGATGGCCATGTTCCCCGGGGTTTCGCTGGTGCTGCCCTTTACATGGCGGATCCAGCCTCCCTCCTGATCGGTTGCCACCAGCAGGGGCAGGCCGAATTGCCCCTCAAGACTGAGGCTTTGCAGAACCCCCACGGTCTCCGCAAGCCGCCGGGTGTCCCCGGTGTTCCAGCCGAAAATTTTGATCCCCCCAATATTCCGGTCCCGTATCCAGTCGAGGATCAGGGGCGAAGGCCCCGCCCCAACCCAGCCCAGCATAAAGGTCTGGGCCAGGGCCTGCTCGTCGCTCATCGCCGCCTCCATGGCAACGGCAAGTTCCGCAGGGCTGCCGGGATCAGAAAAACTAAAGGGATGGAGAAGGGGCGCGCAGAACAGGAGCGCCATAAGGCACAGGCGGATTTTCATCGTTAATCACCCTTGCGGGGCAGATACCGCGAGGGCGGTTTTCCGGTGATGGCCTTGAACTGCTTATAGAAATGGTAGGTGTCGTTATAACCGCACTGTTCGGCCACCTCGGACACCCGGTATCCGCCGGTGCGCAGGATGCCTTCGGCGTTCCGTACCCGGGTTTTCGCAATATACTGATGGATCGAGTCGCCGGTTTCCTGTTTGAAAAGCCCCCCGAAGTAGGCATGGTTCAGCTTTGCCCTGTCGGCAAGAGCGCAGACGGTCAGCGGTTCCGCATAATGCCGGGAAACATATCTGATAATATCCTGAATCCGCCGGTCCTTCACATTCGCCCCAATATCGAGAATCGTTAATTCATAAACCCGGTGCAGAATAAGAAGCAGAAGCCCCGAACATTTCAGTATATAGCCCGGCTGCTGATCGAGCGAAGTATCTATAAGCTCATGAAACTGCCGGATAAGATCCGGCAGCAGGCCGATATGGCTGAATTGGGGGAAGGGAAGGAATACCGCCTGGTTCTGATGGTTCCGCAATTCAAAGTTGACGGAAAAGCAGTGCATCAGGTTTTCGCCGTAGGTAACCGCTTCCACCATTACCCCTTCCTTAAGGCAGAGCAGGTCCCCCGCCTCAGGTTCGCAGGGAACCCCGTCGATGGTAAACCGCGCGCCGCTCTGAATTACATAGATCAGATCAAAGCGCTGTACCGGGTGTTTTTTCATAAACCACCCCGGATAACATTCCCGGTACACCAGGTAGTCGATTATCAAGGTAAGGTTATCTTCTTTTTTTAAGGTAACACCGGGCTTAAACGGAGGAAACCGATACATGAAAACGAGTATACCCGGATGCCAAATACTTGTCCATATTTCGGGAAATCTATAATTTGTACCTTGTTTTTCTGAATTTTTTACCATACTCAACTGAAAAAAGGCAAGGTACAATTAGTTATGGAAAATACACAAACGGCTCAGTCTTCAAAAATTCTGCTGTCCAGGGAACAGCGTTTCTGGAATTATATCAGACGTTACGGGGCTTTGTACCTGTTATTGCTGCCCCCCATCGCGTTCTTTTTGATCTTCCGTTACGCGCCCATGGTGAATATCCTTATCGCCTTCAAGCAGAACAACTTTTTAAAGCCCGTCTGGGAGGTGCCCTGGGCGGAGAACCACGGCTTCCAGTGGTTTATCCAGGCCTTTAACAATCGGGACTTTCTCTATGCCCTGCGCAATACCGTACTGCTCAACCTCCTCGATCTGGCCCTCGGCTTTCCCGCGCCCATCATTCTGGCGATAGTCCTCAACGAGCTCCGGTTTAAGCTCTTTAAGCGCATTACCCAGACCGTCGCCTATATGCCCCACTTTCTTTCCTGGATCATCATTTCCAGTCTGGCCCTCCGGCTCTTTGCCCCCAATCCGCCGACCCAGGGGCTGGTCAACATCGTGCTGGGCAGAATCGGCATGGGTCCCATTCACTTTCTTGATGAACCGGTACACTGGGTGTTCACCTATATCTTTTTGGGGATTTGGCAGAACATCGGCTGGAACACGATCATCTATCTGGCGGCCATTACCAGCATAAACCCCGAACTCTACGAAGCCGCCACGGTGGACGGCGCGGGCCGCTGGCGGAAGATCTGGCACATCACCCTTCCGGGCCTTAAGGCCACCATCATCGTCCTTTTGATCATGAGCCTGGGCCGCATCCTTGGTTCCGAATTTGACCGGCCCTACACCATGCGGAACGATCTGGTAAACAACGTTTCAAATGTCCTTTCGATATTTGTGTACAACTACGGCATCAAGGCGATGCGGGTTTCCCTGGCCACCGCCGTCGGCCTCTTCCAGTCGGTGGTTGGGCTGATCTTCGTTCTGTCGGCCAATGCGCTGGCGGAAAAAATGGGCGAACGGGGAATCTGGTAGGAGTTATATATGAAGAAAAAATCATTAAGCGCGAATCCCTTAACCTTTGGCGACTGGGCGGTTGCGGGTATCTGCCTGCTGCTTATCATTTTATGCCTCCTGCCCATGCTGAACATGCTGGCCCGTTCCCTCTCAAGCGCCAATGCCCTGGTCAAGAACGAGGTAACCCTGCTGCCGGTGGGCCTCAATCTGGAAGCCTACAGGACCGTCCTGAACGACGCCCGGTATACCTGGTCCCTCATGTATACGGCGATGCTCACCGTGGGCTGTACCTTTCTCTCCCTGACCATGACGACCATGTGCGCCTACCCCCTTATTTACGATCAGCTCAAGGGCAGAAAGGTCCTTAATACCATCATAATCATTACGATGTATTTCGGCGCCGGGACCATCCCCACCTATTTGCTCCTCCGTTCCCTCAAAATGCTTGATACGGTCTGGGTGCTGATAATTCCCAACTGCCTTTCCGTGTTCAACATGATCATTATGAAGAGCTTCCTTTTGGGAATTCCCATCAGCCTCCGCGAATCCGCCGAAATCGACGGGGCAGGTCCGATAAAGGTGCTGATGAAGATATACCTACCCCTTTCGACCCCGGTGCTCGCCACCCTGGCCCTTTTTTACGCCGTGGGCCGGTGGAACGGCTTTTCCGATGCCCTGATGTACGTAAAAAACCGGGACCTCTACCCCATTCAGCTTTTGCTGTACAATATTCTCAACAGTACCAACAGCATGGAGGCCGCCCAGAACGAGGGTTTTACCACGCCCGGCCTGGGGGAAACCCTGCGGGCCGCCACGGTCATGTTCGCCACGGTGCCGATTCTTATCATATATCCGTGGCTGCAGAAGTATTTTATAACCGGCGCTACCCTTGGCGCGGTGAAAGAATAATTGCGAATGAGTGCTCCCGTATGGGATGCATAAAATTTCACAGGAGGAAAAGAAATGAAGAAATTGTTTGCAGTTTTGATGATTGCCTTCCTGGTATTCACCGGCTGTAGTAAGAAGGGAGAGAGTGGAAGCAGTGAAACAGCTGCATCCTCATCAGCCGGCGGAGCCGTGGCGATTAACAGCGCCGTGCTTTCGGAACTCGGCCTTGAACAGGTGAACGGCATCTACCGGTTCAAGCAAACCCAGTCAATAACCGTGGAGGTATTCGACCGCGGACTTGACGGCGGCAGGACCAAGCCCGAAGACAACTTCTACACCAAATGGATTCAGGCCGGTATGCTGAAGGATCACAACATTCAGGTTACCTTTAAGGCAATACCGCGCTGGACGGAAGTTGACGAACTCAACAACCAGCTTGCCGCGGGAAGCGCCCCCGACGTATGCGTAACCTACAGCTACGCCACGATTCAGTCCTATGCCAACATGGGCGGGGTAACGGATCTCAACCCCCATGTGAACAAGTACAAGGATCTTTTCCCCAGCCTCTGGGGATGGCTCGACAACGAATATATCAACTACAACAGAGACCCGACCACCGGCCAGCTTTGGTCAATTATGGCGAAGCTGTCCAATCCTACCCGTATCAATACCTTTATCCGCGAGGACTGGCTTAAAAAACTTAACATCCCCGTTCCCACCACGCTCGACGAATTCTATAATGCCCTTGTAGCCTTCCGGGATAACGCCGGCACCCTGCTCGGGGCGGATGCCAAAATGATAATCCCCTTCTCCCACAGTTACGACGTGGGCTGGCGTGCGGATCACCTTTTTGCTTCCTTTATTCCCAGCAATGTTACCGATAAGGATTTCTATGTTTACGGTTTTGATGATCGCCATCTTACCCGCCCCGGCCGTGTGGCCGGTGAAACAATCACAAAATCAGGGGCCCGGATTCTCAACAAGTGGTATAACGAAGGACTTACCTGGAAAGATTTTGCCCTCTACGGCGAAGGGGACACCACCGAAGACAACATGATGAAGTCCGGTTATATCGGCGCCTTTATCCACAGCTGGGATCAGCCCTGGCGCGGAGGGAACGACAGCATCACCCAGGCGATGAAGAGCCTGGCAGGCCCTGATGCCAATTATATCGCCATCACCCCCTTTAAGAACGATGCCGGGGCGGCGCAGAAATACGGATACGCCCTCACCGACCGCAACGTGTTCTTCCCCGCCTCCAATAAAAACCCCATCGCAGGTCTTCTGTACCTGGACTGGATCACCAAGCAGGATAACCTCAGCTTCCTCCAGCTCGGTGAAGAAGGGGTAACCCGTAAAACTATGAGTGACGGCGCGGTGCAGACCATAGCGGCTGTTGGGGAAAAGATCCAGAATTCCCCGAACAATATTGACTACACCACCACGATCAACGGCATCAGGATGCCGACCACGGACCTTACCGTTAAGTCCATAGCACTCGGCTATACGGGCATTCCTGTCAGCGTTGTTGACGCCGGTTATCACGCTTCCGCCGAACCCCGCCGGACCATGGGCCGCCCGGTTGTCGGTGAAATCGCCGCCGAAGCGGGCATGGATCAGGTACTCAAGTCCAAACGGGACGCCCTGTACGCCCAGGCCATTACCGCTCCCATTGCCCGGTTTGATGCCATCTGGGACGCCGGTTACAAGGACTACCTTAACTCAGGCGGACAGGCTATCATTGACGAACGCACCCAAAAATGGAACCAGTTTTACGGTACCAAGACCTCTATTGAATAAGGAGTGATGATATGCGATACCCGCCGATAGTCAAAAAAATTCCCCACCTGCTGCACGGGGGCGATTACAACCCCGAACAGTGGCTCCCCTGGAAGGACAAAATCTGGAAAGAGGACATGCGGCTTGCAAAGCTGGCGGGTATCAATACCCTGTCGGTGGGCATCTTCTCCTGGACCGCCCTTGAACCTGTCGAGGGCGAGTATCACTTTGAATGGCTGGACGAGGTGATGGATATGCTGGCCGAAAACAACATGGCCGCGGTCCTTGCCACCCCCTCCGGGGCCAAGCCCGCGTGGATGAGCGGGAAATACCCGGAAATCATGCGGGTAAACGCCATGCGGCAGAAGGAACTCCACGGGGGGCGGCACAACCACTGCCTGTCCTCCCCGGTTTACCGGCAAAAGACCCTGGCGATCAATACGAAACTTGCGGAGCGTTACAAGAACCATCCGGCCCTGGGTGTCTGGCACATCTCCAACGAATACGGCGGGGAATGCCACTGTCCCCTCTGTCAGGAAAAATTCCGCGCCTATTTAAAAGAAAAGTACAAAACCCTTGACGCGTTGAATGTGGCCTGGTGGACAACGTTCTGGAGCCACACCTACACCGATTGGGCGCAGGTTGAAAGCCCCAGCCCTATCGGCGAAGGCAACCTCAACGGTCTCCGCCTGGACTGGCGGCGCTTTACCACCGAACAATTCGTGGACTTCTACCTCCACGAAACTTCTCCCCTGCACAAAATCACCCCGGACATCCCCTGCACCACCAATTTGATGGGCACCTACCCCGGCATCAACTATGCCCGCCTTGCGGAAGTCCTTGACGTGGCATCCTTCGACTCCTATCCCCGCTGGACCAGCACCGAAAAGGATGTTGAAGTGGGCATACGGACCGCCTTTAACCACGATCTGACCCGGGGGCTCAAGGGAAAGCCCTTTATGCTGATGGAATCCTGCCCCTCCGCCACGAACTGGCGGGCAGTGGCCAAGCTCCACCGGCCAAACCTGCACATGCTTCAATCCATACAGGCCGTAGCCCACGGATCGGACACGGTACAGTACTTCCAGTTCCGCAAGAGCCGGGGCGGGCCGGAACAGTTCCACGGCGCGGTGGTGGATCACGAGGGCACTGAAAAACCCCGTGTGTTTCAGGATGTGGCCGCGGTAGGGGAAAGGCTGAAGGGCCTCGACAATGTGGTCGGTGCGGACACCCCCTCAAAGGCCGCCGTTATCTTCGACTGGAACGTCCGTTGGGCCCTGGATGATGCCAAGGGTTTCCTCCAGGACAAAACCGGCTATGAGCAAACCGTGGTGGATCATTACGGCGCGTTCTGGAAGCTGGGCATCCCCGTAGATGTGATCGATTCTACCCGGAGTTTTGACAAGTACGATGTGCTCATTGCCCCCATGCTCTTTTTGCTGAGGGACAACGCGGCGGAGCGGATCGACGCCTTTGTGCAGCGGGGCGGGACCTTTATCGCCACCTATGCCTCAGGCTATGTGAACGAAAGCGCCCTCGCGTTCCTCGGCGGCTTCCCCGGCCCGCTTAAGGAAACCTTAGGCATCTGGTGCGAAGAAATTGATGCCCTGTTTCCCGAGGACAGCAACAGCATCGAATGGCAGGGGAAAAGCTACCGGGCCTTTGATCTCTGCGAGCTGATTCATGCGGAAGGCGCGGAAGTGCTGGGCGCCTACGGCAGCGATTTTTACGCGGGCCAAGCCGCCCTCACCTGCAACAAGCGGGGCAAAGGCAAGGCCTACTTTATCGCCGCCCGCACCAACGGGGATCTGCTCAAGGATTTTTACGGATTCATCGCAAAGGACGCCGGTCTTAAGCCCGTCCTTGTTGATCCGCTCCCGGAGGGCGTGACCGCCCAGGTCCGGGATAACGGCAAAACAGAATCGGTCTTTATCATGAACTTTACCGACAAGGACAAGCAGGTCAAGGGCCCCTCAGGCACGATTGCCCTGGCCCCCTTTGAGGTCAAAATTATCGAGCGGGATAGCCAGAGTTCCTGATCGAGTCCAGGTACTCCGCCGCGCAGTGGGCCGCAATGGCCCCCTCCGCGGCGGCGACCACCACCTGCCTAAAGGGGCTGGCACGGACATCCCCGGCGGCAAAGAGCCCCGGTACGGAACTCGCCATTCTCTGATCCGTGATGATGTACCCGCTTTCGTCCTTTTTAGCATCCGGCACAAGGGACGTTTGGGGAATGGTTCCCGCAAAAATAAAGACCGCATCTGCGGCATCTTCGTAAGTTTCACCGGTTCCCTTGCCGTCATCTCCGGTACGCTCAAGAATTACAGACGCAACTTTTTGAGGTCCGGCAATGGCAGCCTGCGGCCCCCGGATTTCCCTTATCCGGGTGTTGAAGCGGACTTCGATATTGGGATTGTTGAGGGTCCGTTCCGCCAAAGCCTTTTGCGCCCGTAACCGGGATCGCCGGTGAACCAGCACCACCTGGGAAGAGAGCCGGGAAAGGTACTGGGCCTCGTCGCAGGCTGCGTCCCCGCCGCCGGCAACGAAGATCTTTTTGTTGCGGAAAAAGGGGCCGTCGCAGGTGGCGCAGTAGGAAACCCCCCGGCCGGAAAATTCCGCTTCGCCAGGCACATCGAGGGTGCGGTGTTGGGCCCCGGTGGCAAGGATCACCGCAGGGGCGGTCCGCTTTTCATCGTTGCCCAGGGTCAGGGTAAAAAGGTCCTTCTCATGGGTAAGGGACAAAACCGATTCGGTCAAGAATTCAGCGCCGAAACTTTCGGCCTGCTTGTGAAGGTCCTGGGAAAATTCGAAACCTGTTTTCGGCGGGGCATCCCCAACGCCCACATTGCCGGGATAGTTTTCCAGCACATCGATAAGCAGGGCCTGGCCGCCGGGGGCAAGCTGTTCAATCACCAGAACCTTCAAATTTGCCCGCGCCCCGTATTGGGCGGCGGTCAGCCCCGCAGGGCCCGCCCCAATGATAATCAAATCGAAAGTAGACATGGATACTCCTGTTATGCTCATACTATACTGAAAATCGCTTTTTAAGGATATGATGATTCCATGGCTTTATTGATGTTTCTTTTGATGCTCCAAATTGCTCCCCTCCACGCCCAGACAAGCGCCGCTTTTCCCGCCCTGGAGCCGGACTCGCCGGCAACGGAATTTGCCCGCCGGGGACAGGACCGGCCCTACACCTGGCAGGACCTGGCGGATATCAGCCTTTGGGCATCGGGGGCGGACGCATCCGCTTCGCCCGCACGGGGGCAGCCGTCCTATCGGACGCTGATCGCCGCCGGAGTTGAGGAACTGCAGAACGCGCCGGACCTTCCCCAAAATGAGCGGGAACGGGGGGAATATGTGCTCACCTTCATGCACAAAAAATTCCTCAAGTCCTATTCGGCCCTGCAAACCCGGATCGATACGATCTTTTCCAACGCTCGGTACAACTGCGTTTCTTCGGCGGTACTCTATCTTATTTTGGCCGATGCGGTGGACCTTGAGGTAAAAGGAGTAATGACCCGCGACCACGCCTTTATCACGGTGTACGCCGATGGGGATGCCGCCGGTATAGATGTGGAAACCACCAACCCCTACGGTTTTGATCCGGGGAACCGCCGGGATTTTCATGATGACTTCGGCAAACTTACGGGTTTTGCCTACGTGCCCGCCCGGAACTACCGGGACCGTACCACCATCAACGCCCTTGAGCTTGTTTCCCTGATCCTGCACAACCGGATCGCCGATCTTGAAAGCCGCAGCCGTTATGCCGAGGCGGTCCCCCTGGCAGTGAACCGGGCGCGCCTCCTTGCGGGCCGGCAAGACGGGGTTTCCTCTTCCCTTTTTGCGGACCCCGAAAAGGACCTTGTTGACCGGCTCCTCAACTACGGTGTTTCATTGACCAAGGCGGGAAAGGAAGATGAGGCTCTCCGCTGGGCGGCGTTGGCAAGCGGAAAATACCCCGATGAGGAACGGTGGCAGGAATTCATCTTTACCGCGGTGAACAACCGCATGGTCAAGCTTTCCCGGGGGGGCCGCAGTTCCGAGGCGCGGGCTTTTCTTGCGGCCAACGCCGCCTTGCTGAGCCGGGAAAACTACAGCCGTCTGGACCTTATGGCCGCCGACACGGAGCTTACGGAGATGGCAAATAAGATAAGCCGGGCGGATCAGGCCGAAGGCATCCTTGCCGCTTTGGACCAGGCTGAAACAGAGCAGCGGCTTCCAAGAGACCGGGCAAAGGAACTGCGAAATTTTGTGATCCTCAAAACCGCAAGCCTGTTAAGCGCCGCCCCCGCCCGCGACTGGCTTGCGGCCATCGCCTGGCTTGAGGTGTCCATTACCCGTTACGGGCCGGATTCCCGGCTGGAACAGGAAATCCGTACTTTCCAATCAAACCGGGCCGTGGACTTTCACAACCGCTTTGCCGCAGCCTTTAACCGAAAAAACTACGACGAAGCGAATTCGATTCTTCGGGAAGGGCTCGCAGAATTTCCCGATAACCGGCAGCTCTTAAGCGACAGGAATACGGTGGAAAAGGCAGGTGCGGTACGCTAAACCTTGCCATGACAATGCTTGTACTTTTTCCCGCTGCCGCAGGGGCAGGGATCGTTCCTGCCGATTTTCGGACCCGAGCGGACGATGGTCTGGGGCGCCACTTCGCCGTTTTCATAGAGCCATTTCCCCTGCTCCTTTTTGAAGCGGCCCCGCTCATGGTGGACATCCTTTAAGCCATCCCGCTCATAGGCGGCCTCAAATTCCACGGTTCCTTCGGTGTCGGCGGGACCGCCCTTCTCAACGGAGATGATCTTTAAGCCAAGCCACTTGGACTGCTCGCTCCAGGCCTTTGTCTGCTTATAGTCGATATCATCCTTGCCGTTTTTGGTGCAGGTATCGACGATGTAATCCACCGCGTGTTCCGCATAGGCGGAGTAGCGGCTGCGCATCAGGGCTTCCGCGGTTGGGGGATTTTTTGCACCGGTGATATAGGGCTCGCAGCATTCGGCATAGGGGCGGCCGGAGCCGCAGGGACAGAGCTTCGCCATTTTAAAGGACCTCCAGAAAAGCGGATACATCCGCGGGAATGGTACGGGATTCAACCTTTCGATCCATGGCCCGCGCCAGGGAAGGGGGAACCGGGATGGGGCCGGTGATGGGCTCCACGGTTTCGGCAAACTTGGCGGGGTGGGCGGTGGATAGTATTGCCAGGGGGCCTTGCAGTCCGGGGCCTTTTCCGGCCAGGCCCTGGTTAATCAGTTTATCCGCCGCCTTCCAGCCCACCGCGCTGTGGGGGTCCAGGAAGTAGCCGTAATCCCGGTATACTGCGGCGATGGTCTCCCGTGTTTCCGCATCGCTGACGGAAACGCCCCGGATGATCCGCTTCATCTCATCCCAGGAGAAATGGGCCGCCATCCGCTCAAAGTTGCTGGGGGCTCCCACATCCATGGCATTCGAAATGGTGGCCTGGGAAAGCCGGGCTTCGTAGCTGCCGCTTTCAAGATAATCGGGGACGGTTTTGTTCGCATTGGTGGCGGCGATAAAGCCCCTGATCGGCGCGCCCATCTTCATGGCATAGAGCCCTGCGGTGAGGTTGCCGAAGTTGCCCGAAGGCACGCAAAACATTACCGGCTGCCCGGCGCGGACGCCATAGTCCACCGCGCCACGGTCCCGGCTGCCGCCGCTGCTCCGGGGATTGCCGCCCCTCACCCTTGGGGTTGCTTCCCCATCGGGATCGGTTTTGCCCGCAAAGGCTTTACCGGCTGCGGCGGCATAGTAGACGGCCTGGGGGATAAGCCGGGAGACGTTAATCGAATTGGCGGAAGATAGCGTCAATCGCTTCCGCAGGGATTCGTCCCCGAGGGCGGCCTTGACCAGACGCTGGCAGTCGTCAAAACTGCCCTCCACGGCCAGGGCGGAAATATTACCCCCGAGCCCGGCGATCTGTTGTTCCTGGAGGGGCGAAACCCGGCCCTTGGGGTAAAGGACCGTCACTGAAATGCCCTCGACTCCGTAAAAGCCGTCCGCCACGGCCCCGCCGGTGTCCCCGGAGGTGGCCACCAGAATCTTGAGGGGCTTGTCTTCTCCCCGGCGCAGGTACGAAAAGGCCCGGGCCATGAAGCGGGCGCCGAAATCCTTAAAAGCGGCGGTAGGGCCGTGGAAAAGTTCCAGCACCAGCCGGTCCCCCACGCTCACCAAAGGCGCGGAAAAGGGGTAGGCCGAATGGACCATGTCCTCCAGGGCCGCCTCCGGTATCTCGGGATTCACATAGGGCTTGATGGTTTCAAAGGCGATATCGCAAAAATCCATCTTTCCCAGGGAATTTTTGACTCCCCCGGCATAGGGGGGAATCTCCTCGGGAACAAAAAGCCCGCCGTCACCCGCAAGGCCGGTCAGGGCGGCGGCGGCAAAACTCACCCCCTCTCCCCTGGTTCTGGTACTGAAATAACGCATGGGTCTATAATATACGAGGGGCCGATTTTTAGACAATCCTACGGAACCCTGTGATACATCACGGTGACACTTGACACAAATATTTCTTTTATGGCAGTATATTGTTTCACCTCGTAAATTTTTTTCGGAAGGTTATATAATGAAGACTGAATTTGTAAAACCCGCTGTGGTGGACCGGAAATGGTTCGTTATTGATGCCGAAGGCAAAGTTTTGGGCCGGGTTGCGGCCAGGGCGGCATCCATTGTCAGGGGAAAAGAGAAGGCGGTGTACGCGCCCCATCAGGAAGTAGGGGATTTTGTGGTGGTGATTAACGCCGGCAAGATCGTGGTAACCGGCCGCAAGGCCCAGCAGAAGCTGTATTACCGGCATTCCGGTTACATCGGCGGGCTCAAGACCGACACCTACGAGAAGCTGGCCGCCCGTCATCCTTCGGCTCCGCTGGAATTGGCGATTAAGGGCATGCTTCCCAAGGGTCCCCTGGGCCGGAAGCTTTTGAACAACGTTAAGGTCTATGCCGGGGCGGAACATCCCCATGCGGCTCAGAATCCTACGGCTATTGACTTATAAGGGGTAAGCGAGAAATGGTTAAGAATCTTGGTATTGGTACGGGCAGACGGAAAACCTCGGTTGCGCGGGTGTATGTCCGGGACGGAAGCGGTAAAATCGTGATAAACGGCAAGGAATTGGCCCAATATTTTCCCCAGGGGGAACACGCCCAGATGGTCCGCCAGCCCCTGATGGTGACCGCCAACGAAAACAGGTTCGATATTCTGATAAACGTATACGGCGGCGGCTCCAACGGCCAGGCCGGCGCCTGCCGCCACGGTCTTTCACGGGCACTCTGCCAGGTGGATCAGACCAATTATACCAGCCTGCGGAGCAACGGCTACCTTACCCGTGACTCCCGGATGGTGGAACGGAAAAAATACGGCCAGGCCGGCGCCCGCAGACGCTTCCAGTTCTCCAAGCGCTAGAATAGGTATAACTTTGTCGTTCAATACCACCTTATGTATCAGCATAAGGTGGTTTATTATTTTTGTATGACAATAGATTCGATAAAATCCGGGTCCGATGCGGACCTTCAGCGTATAGAACTTTCCGACGGTTCCCTCTTTTCGTTTCGCCTTTGTTATCTTCCCCAAGAA
>BOBW01000015.1 GCA_026002595.1 Spirochaetia bacterium
ATTTAGCGTAGGAAAACAGGGAAAATCCCTATCATTACGCTATATATGTTGTCTTATCCCTGTCCTTGCGGCGCTTATCTTTACCGGTTGTCCCGATCCTGGTGCCGGGGATCCGCCGCCGCCACCTGATCCTACATTTATCGGCACATTATATCTAACCGGAGTGCCAAGATTCGGAAACACCCTGACGGCAGACCCACGGCTTTATAAATCTGATATGTCTATGCCGGGAGCAGCTGAATTCACCTACCAGTGGAAACGGGGTAATACGCAAACCGGCGATTTTTCAGCCATTAACGGGCAAACCGCTTCAACCTATGTTCTGACTAACGACGATATAGGCAAATGGATCAAGTTAACAGCAAGCTACACCGGGTATCAAAGCGTAGACAGCTCAGCCTCTGGTCCGGTGGCATCGGACGATTTAACCGGATCGGTAAGCATTGCGGGATTCGCGCAGGTGGGGCAGATCCTGACGGCGATTACCACGGGCCTTAACGGGTCCGGAACCCTTAGCTACCAGTGGAAGCGGGCCGATAATCCCCGGGAAACTTTTACGGATATTACCGGGGCAACCGCTTCTACTTATACCCCAACTGCCGCCGAATTAAATAAATATATCGTGGTAGAAGTGAAACGCTCCGACAAATCCCGTAGTCAGACCAGTTCCGCCACCAGCCAGGTATTGGCGGCCATGATTCCCGGCGGCCCGGGCCTCTACATGGGGGATAACGGCAGTCCTTTGAACATAGGCGGAACCAGCCTTGCCTATGCCTTGAACTGGCTTTGGGATTCCGACAATCTAACGGATGGCGCCATCTACACCATTAAACTGGGTGCGAATGAAGCTATAGCGCACCACCAATTTAGTTCCGGTCCCGGCCTAACTACCGGCTATACTGTGAAACTGGAGGGTCTAAGCTCCGAACGGATCATCACCCTTGACGGGACGAACAACACCATTTTTACCGTATATGGCAACAAGATAACCCTGGTCCTGGGTGAACATATCACCTTACAGGGAGGAGCTGCGAATTCCTCGGCTCTGGTCAATGTATCATCCGGCGGGAAACTGGAAATGCGGAATGATGCGAAGATTACCAACAATACGTCCTCCTCGGTGATTGGCGGCGGGGTGTATATTAACAATGGTTTCCTGACGATGTATGACGACACCGAGATTTCGGGTAATACTGCTGAGAATGGCGGCGGGGTATATGTCTATAACGGTTCGTTTACCATGAACGATAGGGCTAAAATTTGGGGTAATACCGCCGCTAGAGACTTTTTACCGGCCCGAGGCGGCGGGGTGTATGTTCAAAGTGGAACCTTTACCTTGAACGGTGGAACTGTCTATGGCAGCGAAGTGGGAGCAAGCGCCAACGAGCTGGATGGAAGCGCCGAGACAAAAGAAGGCGCTTCCCTGTATGTTGCCGGTGGAACAGCGAAGTACGGTAATGGTACGAACATCATCTCCAGTGGTAACTTCATTGATACCACCATTACAAGATAAACAAATTGCCGGGGACCGGGCCCAATCGGCCCTGCGCCCCCGGCTTTCTGCATTCTTCCCTCTGTACACTTTAAAGTAGTATAGTTGCTGCAGAGGGTCGAATGTTTACTTCATATTTTACAAGACTGCGCTCCGACGGCATTGACTGTAGGGAGATGATGTTTTGATAAATACGATCACGGAAACCCTTACCCCGCAGCTCATCATCATCCTCTGCGTTATCGTGCTGTTCTGCATCCTCTTTCTTGTCATCGGTCTGCGTGTGGGCTCGCGGCACGGGCGCAGGCAGGAGGCGGCGGAGTGGGAGGCCCACAAGCTGGAGGACATCGTCAAGGCGCGGCTCAAACAGTCGCGGGCGGTGCTGGGGGGCCTGGTCTCGGAACAGATGGCGCCCCTGCTGCCGGGCTTTCCCTTTGACCCCGGGGACTGCCGCTTTGTGGGCAAGCCCATCGACTTTATCGTCTTTAAGGGGATGAACGAAAAGGACATCAGCGAGGTGATATTTCTGGAAGTTAAAAGCGGCGCGGCAAAACAGTTAAACGATCAGGAAAAAAAGCTCCGGGACGCCATTCAGGCGGGACGGGTGCGGTGGGTGGAATTTGACCTTTAAGGTTTTCCGCATGATTGCAGTAATACTGTTATCCAAATATCCCGCCCAGATAGGATTCCAAATCAACCTTGATGGGCATAAGGTAGATGTTGAAATCATGGGCCTCGCAGAAATGCAAAACCCGGCGGCCGAAGTCTACGTTCCAGAATAAATCGGGGCGGAAATTTTTGGGGAAGATCGCCCGGTTACGGGATTCCCAATAGTTCCGGTTTGAGGGCGAAAGTACCGGCGATATGCCCCAGAACACGTTTTTTCCCTCAAGGTACTCGGCGTAAATTTCCAGGAGCCTCGTATCAAAAAAGGGCTGGCTCATAAAACCTTCCGCCCCGGCGTCTTCCTTGGCACGGACATAGTCCAGCTCAAAACGGATATTAGTACGGTAGGGATCAAAGGCGGCGTAAACCTGGAGTTCGGGCATTTCGGCCTTGAGCTTTTTGATGAAGGGGACGGTCTCGGTGGGATATGTCTTATGAATGAGGCCGGCCTTTTCTTTGGGCGGGTCCCCGGAGATAACCAAAACTTTTTTAACTTCATTCGCCCTTAAACATTCTACATGGGGAAAAGGCTTTTCAGGATCAAAATCAATGGCCCGAAGGTGGGGCATAAGCTCCGGGCCGCCGGGGCGGTTCTGCCGATGCTGGCGCAGAATTTCGCAGCCCTCCCAGGACCGCACCGGAAAGCGCAACAGGTCCGGTATGTTGATAATGCTGATACGGCCGTATTTTTCCGCTATGCCCGCACCGGCGATCAGGGCGTCCCGGTCCCGGGGAACCGCTTCCAGGGATACGGTCATCTGTCCTTCCTTATCCGCAGCTCCGCCCGGAACACGGCGGCCTTGTCATCGGCCTCAGCGCCGACACGGCGGCCTTCATAGGCGCAGGCCCAGTCTGCTTTTCCAAAGGCATCGGCCGCAACGGACGCTTCGGCAGCATCAATAGCGGCGGACCAGAGTTCCACGGTTTCGCCGAATTTCACTTCGCTTAAATAATTGATGTCCAGCCGCATCTGGGCGGCGGTTTCCAGAACACCGGCTTCAATCGTATCCTGAATCCACTGGATGTAGCGGGTGTTGTTCACATGGCCGTTGTAATCAATATCGGAATAGGCCGCCTGCCGTTCACCAAGACGGGCGTCAAGACGCTTATAATCGGCGCGGGGTTCCACCGCAGCGGGGCTCCCGGTCATGGCGTTTATGCCATCGTTCAGGGGCAGGTTTTCCATCACTGTCTGGGGCCGCAGGGGCCGCCGTTTTTCCAGGTCCAGAACGATCCAGCCGCTCCGGGCCCGCACAATGGGCCGGTCTTCGGCATCCCGGATATCATAATCCCGCAGGGCAAAGAGTTTTTCCCAGCCACGGGGCCAGCTCCGCACGGTTACCTCTTCCCGCCATTTTGGCCGACGATCCCATTGGACTGAAATACGGGAAAGCACCCAGCCCTGACCGCTTTTGACCAGGGCTTCCCGGCCCACCCCCAAATTCTCCGCATGGTTGATGGCGGCCTCCTGAAAAAAATCAAAGGTCGCCGCCGCCGTCAAACGATCAGAAGTATCAATCGCACCGAAGGGTACGGAAATTTTTTCTGCCTGGATATCCATTTTTTTATGGTGACAAAAAGCCCGCTGAAGGTCAAGGTAATGGGCAGGAACAGAAATATCTGTTAATATAAATCCAGGGAGAAGGGAGCCTGCGGCTCCCTTCCGATTAACTGAAGAAAAGGAGTATAAAATGAAACTAGCCGCCCAATTATACAATGTCCGGGACTACACCAGGACCCCCGAGGACATTGAAGCCACCCTGCGCCGGGTCAAAGCTATCGGCTTTGATGTAATTCAGATTTCAGGTTTCGGTCCCTGCGATCCGGACCTGCTCGCCGGGTGGGTTAAGGAACTCGGCCTTGATGTCTGCGTCACCCACACACCCTGGCCCCGACTGAGCGATCCCGCGGAGCTGAAAAAGGTCATCGCCGAACACAAAAAAATGGGCTGCGATCACATCGGCCTTGGTTCCCGTCCCGACAGCGTGTACCCTAACACCTACGAAGGCTGGACCCGGTTCATCAAAAAAGCCAACGAGATCAGCAAACAGGTCCAGGGCGAAGGCCTCACCTTCGGCTATCATAACCACGATTTTGAATTCCAAAAGTGGAACGGCATTACCGCCATCGACCGCATTATCGAAGAATGCCCGGACCTCAAATTCATCCTGGATACTTTTTGGGTCCAGGCCGGGGGTGCCAATCCCCTCAAGTACATCAAAAAACTGAACGGCCGGATCAAGGTTATCCACTTCAAGGATTTCAAAATCCAGGATCGCGCCCGGAAGTTCGCGGAAATCGGCGAAGGCAACCTGGACTGGGACGAGATCATCCCCCTCTGCAAGGCCCAGAACATCCCCTACGCCGCCCTTGAGCAGGATAACGACTGGCTCATCGACCCCTTCGAGAGTCTTGCCCAGAGCCGGAAATTCCTGTTGAGTAAAGTATAGATAAAAAAAGCCGGCTGCCGACTCCCGTCAGCAACCGGCCTGTCCCGCAAAAAATCCGTAATTATTCCAAGGCAAATGACAGCTTCATACCGTTGGTCCTGAGGGAAACCCAGTTTCCGGTAAAAGGGACATCCCGTACGGCCAAAGAGAAAGAATAATAACTGCCCGGATTAATGGGATCATATACCCGGACTTCTCCGGTTTTACCATTGGCGACAATTTTGAACGGAACGGGCCCGGCAAGATTTTCGTCGGTCAAATATCGCTCATACTCATTCAGCGGCACACTTTCCACCAGTTCCATATAGCTGTTTGAACGGCTGCGGTACACCTGGGCGCTTAAGCCTTTGGGAATGGCAGTGCTTATGGGATTTTCATCATAGTTAAGCCAGAGGAGATATGAATTCCCGTTACCCCAGGAAACGCCGTTATAGGCTTGATCCCCGAAAATATGCAAACCGAAGCCGCCGTGACCGTCCTCGGCGCCGCCCTCATAGATGGCGTTGAATTGATAAAGCATGGGACCGTTCTGCGGCGCCTCAAAATTAACCTTGGCGAGCGGGGCTTTGGCATCATTCTGAAAGAGCCGTCCGCCGCTGAATCCCCAATTCCCGGCGGCAAACCGGTAGGGCGGAAGCTGCTGCGCATACATTGATGCGGCCATGCCAAACACTACAAGAAAAAGAACGATTCGTTTCATCCTGTCACTCCTTTGTGCAATCGGCAATTTTAACCGCCTGAGACTGTGCGGTTACCGCAAGTTCTGCGGCTTTAAATAAATGTTCCTGGGTCATGGCTTTTTCAGTGCGGTTCAGCACATCCAGCACCAGTTCTCCAAAGAACGGGAAACCTACTTTACCAGTGATTTCAAAACCCGTTTCGCCCTTGTCGTTTGCCATGAACAATTCACCCCGGCTCTTGCCGGTGGCGGGATCAAAAATCCGCCGCCTATCGATAAAGCCTTTGGTGCCAAGGATGATCTGCCCGCCCCCCTGAATATTCACCGCCTGGGGCGGGTTAAACCAGTCTACCCGGAAATAATGCACCGCGCCGTTTTCCCCGATGGTCATGGCATCGCCGTAGTCTTCAAAGGTGGGATACCTGGGATGGGCAAAGTTCGCAATGTTTGAGCGCGCCACCTTGCCGTCTTCGTTGCCAGAAAAAAACAGAAACTGCTCAATCTGATGGCTGCCGATGTCGCAGAGGATGCCGCCGAAATATTCCCGGTCGAAAAACCAGGCCGGCCGGGTTTCTTCCAGCAGATAATGGGGGCCAAGGCCCAGGACCTGAATCACCCTGCCGATTGCCCCGGACTGTACAAGATATCCGGCAAAGTTGGCGCTTTCCGAATGGATCCGCTCGCCGAAGTAGCACATATATTTGAGGCCCGTTTCTTTCACCTTTGCCTTTACCGCGCTAAGCTGCTCAAGTGAGGTAAGGGGCGCCTTGTCGGTAAAGTAATCCTTACCGGCGCTTAAGGCCCGCAGGCCCAAATCGGCCCGCTGGGAGGTAATGCAGGCCCCGGCGACCATTTTTACGGTTTTATCATCGTAAATTTCCGCTTCACTGCGGGCCGCTTTTGTTTCGGGGTTTCCCTTCAGGAACCGTTCCACCTTTGCGCTGTCCGGGTCATACACCCACTTGCAGACGCCGCCGGCATTGCAGAGTTCCTTCACCATGGCGTTGATATGACCGTGGTCAAGCCCGATTGCGGCAAAGACAAATTCGCCTTTCTGCACAACCGGGCCGGGTTTTTGGGCAGGGAGATACTCTTCGCCGCCGCTCATTTTTATCGGCCCTTTGGGCGCCGTGTAGGGGTTAAAAAATTCAGCCATTGAACCTCCCTGAAACTTCGTTGGATGTTCCTTGTTTACATATATTTTAGGTCAATAAGTATTCCCCGTCAACTCATTTGCGGTTATCATGTGGAAGTAAAGAAACATGAACAATAAAACCTACGAATTTGAGGCGGAAATTAAAAAGGTCCCCGGCATTGACGGCGCGTATATTGAGTTCCCCTATGACATTGTTAAGGAATTTGGCAAAGGCCGGGTAAAGGTAAACGCAAAATTTAACGGTGAATCCTATGACGGCAGCCTGGTAAACATGGGGGTAAAAAACAAGGACGGTTCAATTTGTTATATAATCGGAATACGAAAAGACATACGGAAGAAAATAGGCAAAGAAGCCGGGGATAAAATAAAGGTAACAATCAAAGAAACAATGTATGAAAAATAATACGCCGCGGTCTACTAGCAATTATTTTTAAAAAGTTATATAGTCAGACTAATTAAGGCATATAAGTGCAGCATATCATATCCAAAATTTGAGAGGTAAAATTATGGCAAAATCAGAAACAGCAAAGGCGGAAACCGCGAAGTCGATTTGGAGCAAATTAAACTTTGTTCAGGATGCTTGGGATGAATTAGTCAAATACGGCCGGATTTCAAACGCCGCCGGGTTAACCCCTGCCAACAAAAAACTGATAGAAAAATCTCCCCATGGAGTAATCAAATTCACGGACGGAAAAATCATCATAAAAGTTATCCGTTTAAGTGACGGTGTATACGAAATTTGGGGAACCCCGGGGATTCCGGAGGGTATCGTAAAGGAGATCGAGGGGTCTCTGTTCAATAAGGTGAAATAATATCAGCCCCTGTACCCTCTGCCCCCGTGCCTGTGGCACAGACCGTGCCAAGGGCGTCCAGGGCCGCTGCGGGGAGACTGCGGAACTGCGGCTGGCCTCCGCTTCCCTGCACCGGGGGGAGGAGCCGCCCATTACCGGTTCAGGCGGTTCGGGGACGATCTTTGTGACCGGCTGCAACCTGGGCTGTGTTTTCTGCCAGAACTACCAGATTTCCCGTAATGGGATGGGCCGGGTGGTGTCATCCGAAGAATTTGCCGTCATCGTCCTGCGGCTGCAGGAAAAAGGGGCGGAAAACATCAACATCGTCACCGGGAGCCATGCGGTTCCTGCCATTGTGCGGGGTATAGACATTGCCCGTGCCGCAGGGCTCCGCATCCCGATATTGTGGAATTCATCGGCCTACGAAAGCCCTGCCATGCTGGAACTCCTTAAAACAAGGGTGGACGTGTACCTTCCGGACCTTAAAACCCTGGACAGCGGCCTTGCCGACCAATACTTTAACGCCCCGGATTACCCCCGGCACGCCGCCGCCGCAATCCTCAAAATGATCGAATTTCAGGGAGAACTTTGCTGGGAATCACCGGATGGGCGCTCGAATTCATCAAATTCAGTGTTAAAAAAAGGCGTTATTATTCGCCACCTGGTCCTGCCCGGCCATCTTGGGTCCACCCGTGAGGTGATCCGCTGGTTTGCGGAGCATTGCCGCGGAAAGGCCTTGCTGTCCTTGATGACCCAATACACGCCGGTCGGCCTTAAAGATGCGCCGGGGCGGCAGGTAAATCAGGGGGAGTATGAGCAGATTTTGGCCTGGCTCGAAGAATTCGATATTGAGGACGGGTTTTACCAGGAGCTGGTGACCGGGGACGAATGGCTGCCGGATTTTGAAAGGCAGAATCCCTTTTCATCGGAACTTTCCGTGCCCCTGTGGCACTGGAAGGGGGGATTTGTTTAGTATCTTCAAGTAGGTTATACTTTGAGCGATGTATACAAGGGAAATATCAGCCCACCGGGGCGCTCCGATAGAAAAGGGCATACCCATTCAGGGAACCTGGGACAGCGCCTTTACCGAGGTGGACCTGCTGGACATTCAGCGGCCCTACCGCTTTCCCCTGCCCCGGTGGATACGGGACAGCCGGATCAAGGAATGGGAATCCTTTGCCATACAGGATGATCATTTCTATCTTGAGGCGATTCTTGCCAATGTAAAATTCTACCGTATTGCCCAGGTGCTGCTCTATGACAAGGAAACCAAAGAAAAGCTCCGGTTCCAGAAGATGATCCCCTTCAGCGGCTGGCGGCTCCCCCGGACCCTTGCCAATTCTTCCATCGAAAGCCGGTCCTACGGCTTTTTTTTCCGCATCCACGACTGGCTCGACGCCAATACCATAAAGGTTGATCTTGATATCGAGGCAACCCGGCAGCGGCCCTCCTTTACGGCCCATCTCACCTATGATCTCAATAAAACAAAGGCCAATCCCTTGGTGGTGAATTTGGGCTTTTCCGAGCATCGCTGCCTCTATGCCTATAAGGTGATGGCCCCGGTGCGGGGGGATATGGTCTTTGGGGGCAAGCACTTTTCCCTTAATCCCGCAAAAACTACGGGGTTCTTTGCGGATTTTAAGGGCTTTTATCCCTTCAGGATGCAGTCGGTCTGGTGTACCGGGTTTGGGCTTGACGGGGAAGGCCGCCGTATTGGTTTCAGCATGGCGGAGAACCAGACCCGTGAAACCCATAAAAATAACGAGAACGCCCTCTGGATCGACGGCGAACTTACCCCTCTGCCGCCGGTGCGGATCACCATGCCAGGGGGCGTAAAATCAGACTGGATCATTCAGGATGTGGAAGGTATGGTGGATCTGGTATTTACTCCCCAGGAACCGGAGCGGAGCGGGTTTAACCTGATCCTGAGCGCCGCTGAATTTGAAACTCCTTTGGGCCATTATAACGGTACACTGGTAAACGCAAAGGGAGAGCAGATACAGGTGCGTAACCTTTGGGGAACCGGGGAAAAACTGTATCTCCGGGTATAAACAGGCTAAATCCTCCCTGCCCTTTTCCGCGCTTCCTCCACGCTGATGCCTTTCCGCGCCGCCCAATCCGCCAGCTGGTCATCCCCTACGGCGCCAACGCCGAAGTAGTACGCGCCGGGATGGGCAATGTACATGCCGCAGACCGAGGCGGCGGGGTCGATCATGGCGGATGGTGTGAGGACCAGGCCGCAGCGTTGCTGTGCTTCCAGCAGGGCAAAGGCGCACTCCTTGTCCCGGTGATCCGGGCAGGCGGGGTAGCCGAAGGCGGGGCGAATTCCGCCTGTTCCGCCTACGGTTTGAGCGCCGGTCCCCGCAGGGGCATAGGCCCAGAACTCCTCCGCTATCCGCCGGTGGACCTCTTCGCTGAAGGCTTCGGCAAGGCTGTTGGCAAGGCTTGAGAGAAGGATCGCGCCGTAGTCGTCATGGCGGCGCTTGTATTCCGCAGCTGCTTCCGCAAGACCAAAACCGGCGCTGAGGGCAAAGAGGCCGATCCAGCCGGCGGGGCTGCGGTCGGCGGCAGGGCCGCTCTTCCCGGTGGGTGGGATGAAATCCGCAAGGCAGGGGTTAAAGGCCCCGGCCCGTTTTTTGTCCTGATTCCGCAAAAAAGAAAAACGGGCGATTTCTGTTTCGGCCTTTTCCGCCGTCATTCCAACCGGTCCGTAAAGAACGATATCGTCCCCATCGGAAGCAGCGGGGAAAATACCCGCAACACCGCGAAGACTTAAGGTTTTTTCGGCCTGAATTTTGCCCAGAAGTTTTTTTGTATCATCAATGAGTTTGTCACGGGCTTCCTGCTGTATCAGCCGGTCCTCTGTGATACCTTCACCCAGCTCCCAAGTTTGCAAAAAGGAATTCCAGTCGATATGGGGAATGACCTTTTCCAGAGGGTAATCATTTAATTCGATAATGCCCGTCGTTTTGGGCGGCGGGGCGGTGTAGGCTGTTGCCGGAATTCTGTTGGCCCGCGCCGCTTCCAGGGGAAGGAGTTCGATGCGGGAAGTGATTGCCTCGTGCCGGGCTGCGGCCTGGCAATAGCTTGCTTCCAGCTCTTCGAGGAAGCGGGGCTTTTCGGTTTCCGAAAGCAGGGCCCGCACTACCTCGGGACACTGGCCTGCGTCCCGGACATAGACCACAGGGCCGGAATACTCCGGGGCAATCCGCAGAGCCGTGTGGGCAAGACTGGTGGTGGCCCCGCCAATGATCAGGGGAACCTTGAGGCCCCGCTTTTCCATCTCCTGCGCGGTGCGGACCATCTCGTCCAGGGATGGCGTGATCAGACCCGAAAGGCCGATGACGCTGACCTTTTCCCGTATTGCGGTTTCGATGATTTTTTCCGTGGGGACCATCACCCCCAGATCGATGATGTCGTAGCCATTGCAGCCCAGCACCACCCCCACGATGTTCTTGCCGATATCGTGGACATCGCCCTTCACGGTTGCCAGAAGGATCTTGCCGCCATTATTTGCGCTGCTGCCGCTTTTTTTATCGATGCCATCAGCAGTTTTAATGGCTGCCGCCGCCTTTTCCGCCTGGATGAAGGGCTCCAGCACCGCCACCGCCTTCTTCATCACCCGTGCGCTGCGGATCACCTGGGGGAGGAACATCTTCCCCGCGCCGAAGCGCTCCCCCACTTCCCGCATACCCTTCATCAGGGGACCTTCCACGATTTCCAGTGATCGCGAATAGGCAGGCCGGATTTCCAGCACATCGGCCTCGATAAATTCATCAATGCCCTTTACCATGGCGTGGACGATGCGGGATTCGGGATCGAGGCTGCGCCAATCATCAGAATGGGTAATGGGTGTTGCAGTATTACTGTTGTCTTGTTTGTTTGCAATGATCTGTTCAGCAATAGCCAACAGTTTTTCTGATGCATCGGGACTGCGGTTCAGGATCACGTCCTCGGCGGTGGTGCGCAGCCGGGACTCAATGTCATCGTATGACAGTAATGCTGCGGGGTTCACAATCGCCATGGTGAGGCCCGCATCGACGGCGTGTTTGATAAAGACCGCGTGCATCGCTTCCCGGACCGGATCGTTCCCCCGGAAGCTGAAGGAAAGGTTGGAGATACCCCCGGAGATTTGCGCGCCGGGACAGTTGGCTCTGATCCATTCGCAGGCGCGGATAAAGTCCAGGGCATAGGAATCGTGTTCGCTGATCCCCGTGGCAACCGAGAGCACGTTGGGATCGAACACGATATTGTTTGGGGGAAAGTCTGCGCCATTTATCAAATCCCAGGAACGGCGGGCCACTTCGATTTTCCTGTCGTAAGCTGCTGCCTGGCCCTCTTCATCAAACAGCATTACTACCACCGCCGCACCGTAGCGCCGCACAAGATTCAGCTTGCGGAGGAATTCGGCTTCCCCTTCTTTAAGGCTGATGGAGTTTACCAGACACTTCCCCTGGACACATTTGAGGCCCGCTTCAATCACGCTCCACCGGGAACTGTCGATCATGATGGGGACCCGTGCAATGTCGGGGTCCGAGAGCGCCAGATTGAGAAAGGCTTTCATGGCCTTTTCCGCATCCAGCAGGGCATCGTCCATGCACACATCGATCACCGCCGCGCCCCGATCGATCATTTCACGGGCGATGCTCAGAGCTTCGTTGTACTTTTCCTCTTTGATGAGGCGGAGGAATTTGCGGCTCCCCGCCACATTGGTCCGCTCCCCGATATCGATGAGCCCCCGGTCCCGGCCGATGCAGAGGGGCTCAAGCCCTGCCAAAAAGGTGCCTGACACCATTTTGGCCGCCTTACGCGGCGCATAATTTTTCGCCATTGCCGCGATTTCGGCGATGTGGGCGGGGGTGGAGCCGCAGCAGCCGCCAACGATGTTGACAAACCCTTCTTTCAGGTACGCCTCAATTTTAGAGGCCATGGCCTTGGGGCCTTCATCGTAAGCGCCCAGCTGGTTGGGCAGCCCGGCGTTGGGGTGGGCGCTGATCTTACAGGAGGCAATAGCAGCAAGGGCGGCGATATGGGGCTTAAGCTTGTCGGCCCCGAAGGAACAGTTAAGGCCCACGGCCCAAAGATTAGCATGTGCCACCGAGACCCAGAAAGCTTCCACGGTCTGCCCCGAAAGGAGCCGGCCCGCGGTGTCGGAAACGGTGGCGCTCAGGATGAGAGGCACATCGATGTGGCGTTCCTCCAGCAGGCGGTTAATGGCGAAGGCGGCGGCCTTGGCGTTGAGGGTGTCGAAGAGGGTTTCCGCAAGGAGGATGTCGGCGCCGCCGTCCAAAAGGCCGCGGGCGTTGTCGTAATATGCCGGGATAAGCTCATCCCAGGTGACGCCCCGCTTGCCGGGGTCGTCCATGTCCGGGGAGATGCTGCCGCTGCGGGTAGTGGGGCCGATGCTCCCCGCCACAAACCGCCTCTTGCCCGGCGTAGAAAATTTATCCGCCGCCTTCCGGGCTACCTGCGCGGCGGCAACGCTGATCTCGTAGGCCATGTCCCCCAGGCCGTAATCCGTCAGGGACACCGCAGTGGAATTGAGGCTGCAGGTCTCGATAATGTCCGCCCCCGCCGCGAGATACGCTTCGTGGATGCCGGAAATGACCTCCGGCTTGGTGATGCAGAGGAGATCGTTACAGCCCAGAAGAGGCGTTGGGTGCGCGGCGAAACGCTCGCCGCGAAAATCCTCTTCCTTCAGCTTATAAGACTGGACCATGGTGCCCATGGCCCCGTCAAGGATGAGGATGCGCTCTGCGGCTATTTCATCAAGCTGTTCCCGAATTGTCATAGCGGAATGGTATCATAAAAAAGTATAATGAATCCATGGGCGTCATCCGCTATACCCCGACGGGGCACATCTTCATTCATTCCCGTGACGATCCTGATGAAATTATGGACGCGATTATCGCCACCGGATATAACGAGGAATACTGCGTGGCCCTGGATTTTGATCCCGCTTTTATCGCACGGCTTATCAACGCGGGATTTTTGGTCATGTCAGAACAACTGCCTGTTTTCGGAGCGGAAAGTAATGATGAGCCCGTCTATCTGCTTGAACCCATGCACCACCTGACCCGCTCGGTACTTTTTTTTGAGAACCTCCACGAAGGCAAAACCATTCAGCGTTTCCTTAACTCCTACGAACTTGCGGTGGACCGCGATTTTGATTTTATCATTGACCGCTGCGCCGAAGTGTACGGCGAAGGCTGGCTCACCAAACCACTCCGTGATGCGCTGCAAAAAATCCGGGAACAAAATGATCCTTCGGCGCGCCCCTTTTCCTTCGGCGTTTACCGGGACGGCGAACTCAGGGCCGGTGAGTTCGGCACGGTCACCGGCCGGGTCTACACCAGCTATTCCGGCTACCACGATGAAAGTAACGCCGGCAAAGCCCAGATGGTCCTTACCGCCCGCTGGCTCCGGGACAATGGCTTTGCCTTTTGGGACCTGGGTATGCCCCTGCCCTACAAAACCGAAATGGGGGCGGTGGATTTAGATATAAAAGAATTTATGAGAATTTTCAGGCTATGAAATACCGGGAGCTTGCACAAAAAACCAGCCCTGCTACGATAAAACCCATTATTTCATGAATGTATTTGGGGTATTTTATTTTGTCAACAATGTTTTTTTAATATTTTCCAACTAATCTTAGAAGGTATTGCACATAGCGTATGTTATGTGCAGTGGCCGTACTTTTATTTTAACAATTTTTCTATTAATATATCTTGTGTATTTCTTCTTGAATCTATTATCAATAATACATTCACAATATCTTTATCAATTTTATATATTATTCTCCAAGGCGATTCAAGTAATTTCCTATATTCTTTTATGTTTCTTTTCAATAATTCTGGAACATATCCCCCTCTATATGGAAAATGATCCAATGTATTTATCCTTGATTCTATTTTTTCCAATATTTTTATAGCTGTCCTCGGATTATCCTGGGCAATGTAAGATATTATTTCTCCCAAGTCTTTTTTTGCGTTTGTTGTAATATTAACAACATATTGCCCTATTTCATCAGACATTTTTGGTAATTTCCTTCTTTAATTCAGCAAAAACCTTTTTTGCCGGTTCTGTATTCCCATCTTGTACATCCTTTTCCGCAATGCGTATAAGACTTAAAAGCGCAAAAGCATCTTGGGTTTCCTGATATGTTTCTATATCAACCAAAACCGCCCGTGCCTCACCATTTTGAGTAATAACGATAGGATTTTTCCTGTCGTTCACATATTTCATCATTTCAGCCGCATTTGTTTTAATATATGAAATCGGTTTTATGTCATTTTTCAGGTTTATTGCCATAATAATCCTCCAGTATTTATATAGTATCATATTAAGACTTATGTGTCAAGTCCTTTTTTTTACTTTTTTCTATAAATTTTAGGCCCATTGCATATAACTTAATGTATTTAGTCATCATAACTTATTTAATTAATTTCCTTTTTAGCCGCTCAAGTATTTTTAATGCAATCTGACTTTTCCTTTTTAAATATCCTTTTCCGCAGTTTTTATAAGACTCAAAAGCGTTCTGGGTTTCCTGGTATGTTTCTATATCAACCCAAAACGTTTTTGCTTCTCCGTTTTGGGTAATCTCAGCGCCCCTCTTTCCTCTTTAAATCCCGTTCCAGCCGCCTGAGTGTTTCCCGCAAACCTTCGTCCGTAATCCTTGCAAGGGGATCGCCGCCGATCTCATTTACAGCCGTGTCCGCAGCCGCAGGAATGGGCGCTGCGAGTTCTGCTGCGGCAGGTTCTGCCAATGGCTGCTCCGCTGCAACAGCCTGTCCCTGAATGGACTCCGCAGGAGGTTCACGGCTTAACATAAAGGATATCCCCGTGATGGTGAGGTCGGGAAAGCGGCGCTGCGCATCGGAAAGAAGTTTTTGCTGTTTGGTTTGGAGCAGCTGGACCCAGCCGGGATGGTCCGCTTCGATAAGGAGTACGCACCGTTCCAGTTCTCGAATGCGGGAATGATCCGCGGCGGCGGGGATGCCGCATTTTGCGGTTATTTTTTGCCAGGCGGAAAAGAGGTTTGAATAGCCCTGGGCTTTTTTGATAAGCCCTTCGTCAAAAAAAGCCGAAAGCAATTCTCCTGCCCGTTTCATGAAGATACCCCGCCTGCGTTCATATAATACACCAGGGTATCGGATTTGCGGTACCGTTCGTAGGGCTCCTCGGGGAGAAACGTGTAAAAGGCCTGATCGTATTCGGGCATCACCGAAAGGAACTTCCGCCGTTTTTCCCCGTCCATTTCCAGGAGCACGTCGTCCAGGAGGAGCACCGGGTTCTTGCCGGTCATCTCCGAAAAACGCCGGGCCTGGGCCACCCGCAGGAGCAGGGCCAAAAGGCGGCGCTGCCCGGTGGAGGCTTTCCCGGCAAATTCGGCGCCGCTGCGGGTAAAGATATAGCGGTCCCGGTGGGGCCCGGAAAGGGAAACCCCGGCGGCCGTATCAAGCTCCCGGCGTTCCATCAGAAAATTCGCAATATCTTCCTGGGTGTCCTTTTTCCAGGAAGGGGCATAGCGCACCCCGATACCCCCGATGCCGGAAACATCCTCGTAAAGGGGTCCAAACAGGGCGGAAAAAAGCCGGGCCGCATCCTTCCGCTTTTCCATCAGCTTGAGGCCGTAGGAGGCTATCTGGGGGTCCAGGGCGTCCAGTATTTCAGCAGCGCTCATCGGATTAGGGTGATCCCGCAAAATGGCGTTCCGGGTTTTGAGCACCCGGCGGTAACGGCGGAGGTCGTCAAGGTATACGGGATCATACAGGCTCAAACTCTGATCGAAGAACCAGCGCCGCCGTTCAGGGCTCCCGGCGACAAATTCCATATCCTCGTGGCAAAAAACGATGCAGGGGACGACTGAAAGGAGTTCCTTCCGGTCCTCAACCCGTTTCCCGTCGATGTGGACGGTTTTTTTACCCCGCTCGTATTTTACCAGCACCTGATCGTGGGATACAAAACTTTCATCGTTATTCTTAATTTTAACCGCCGCAGAGTAGTCCTTTTCCCCGGTCCGGGCCAGTTCCCCATCTTTTACCCCCCGGAAAGATGAAGCGTAGGAGGAAAAATAGAGGGCTTCAAGGAAATTGGTTTTACCCTGACCGTTCTCGCCGACCAGAAAGACATCCTTTCCACCGGTATACACTTCAGCATCCGCAAGGTTCCTGAAAGAGGCGGTCCGCAGGGATTCAAACAGCACGATACACGGGATGGCCGAAGCCTAGTCAAGCTGCATGGGCATAACAATGTGGAAAAAGTCCTTTTCCGGGACCGGCATAATGGTTATGGCCTTGGTTGATTCGGTAAAGTGTATGCTGATCTCTTCATCGTTCATGACCTTGAAAGGCTCTTCGATATACCGGTAATTCAGGGCAAGGGAGACCGATTCCCCGTCATATTTGCAGGGAATTTCCTCATTGGCGGTCCCGATTTCACTTTCCTCGGAACGAACCCCCATGCTCCCCGGGGCAACATCCAGGTAAACCCGGTGGGATTTTTGCTCCACCAGGAGGGAAACCCGCCGCAGGGCGTCCAGCATTTCCAGACGGTTCACGGAAAGGGAAAAACTCTGGCTTTCGGGGATGACCCGCTTGTAGTTGGGGAACTGCCCTTCAATCAGCACTGAAGAAAGATTGTAGGAGCCAAATTTGATAAAAATGGTTTTATCGGTGACCGACAGAGAAACCAAGCCTTCATCCCCCGCCCGTTTTACAATGATGTTGAGTATCTTCGGGGGAACAATGATCCCGGCAAAGTCCTTTACCTCACTTCCGGCGGATTTACCGATATAGGCAAGCCGCCGTCCGTCGGTGGCCACCATGATGATCTTGTCCTCGGCCTTTTCAAAGTAAACGCCGTTCATAAAGTACCGGGTTTCATCATCGGAGACCGCAAAAACGGTCTGATAGACCATATCCTTGAATTCTTTAACGGGGAATTCAAAAAATTCAGCGTTGGAAACGGGAAATTCGGGGAATTTGTCGGAAGTGATGCTCTTAAGCTGGAACCGGATCTTTTTTGTAGCCGGTTTTATGGTGATTTTGGTATCATTTTGATCAAATTCCAGTTCCCCTTCGGGGATGGAATTGAGAATCCCCAGAAATTTGTCGCCGTATACGGTTGTCGCCCCCGGTTCCAGCACGGTGACAGGCACCCTTGTCTCAAAATTCACCTTCATATCGGTGGCTTTGATGGAAAGCGTGTCATTTTCAGCCTCAATATAGATATTTGACAGGATGGAAATGGCATTCCTGGAGGCAATGATCTCCTGGGCGATGGATATTTCCTTGAGCAGCACGCTCCGTTCACAGGTAAACTTCATTTTTCAAACTCCCTTTCTTTTATATTATATATAAATATTAATAATAGTAATAGTAGGGGGCCCTTATATGTGGAAAACCGCCTTAATTCCAAACAGGATAAAGAATTAGGCAATTCACATTCAATGGATAAACCGGTGAAAGTTGTCCCCATTTCCCCAGGTCCTCTTATTATACACTATTTATACCGGTTTTATAAACACCTTTTCAAGATTTTGCGTTGTATTCCTTTATTGCCCGTTTAAGGCTTTCGATGGTTGAATCCATGGTTGGATTTACCCGGATACTTTCCCCGATTTTCTGGCAGGAATGCATCACCGTGGTATGATCCCGGCCCCCAAAGGCCTGGCCCAGTTCGGTGGTGGAATATTCGGTGATTTCACGGGCAATATACATGGCCAGCTGCCGGGCCAGGATAATATTTGTGTTTCTTTTTGGGCCCTTAAGGTCGTTGATAGTCAGGCCGTAGGACTCGGCAATGACCCGCTGGATGGTTTCTATGGACATATTGGTCTGCCGGGGGGATGCAAACACATCCTTGAGCTGCTGTTGGGCAATCTCCACAGTGATATTCTTGCCAACCAGTTCCGTATAGGCCATCAGTTTGGTCAGCGCCGCCTCCAGGTCCCGGATATTGGTGGACACGTTCTTGCTGACCAGGGCGATTACCTCATCGGGAATGCTGGTATTCCGGGCTTCTATCTTCTTTTTGAGGATGGCGCAGCGGGTTTCGTAGTTCGGGGGCTGGAGATCTACGTTAAGGCCCCGCTCAAACCGGGACCGCAGCCGGTCGGTAAGGTTTTTCAGCTCCGATACGGGCCGGTCACAGGTAAAGACGATCTGCTTTTTGGCGTCATAGAGGGCGTCGAAGGTATAAAAAAGCTCCTCCTGGGTCCCGGATTTGCTTTCCAGGAAGTGGATATCGTCGATCAGGAGCACATCCACATAGCGGTACTTGTTCTTAAAGGCGGGCATCCTGTTTTCTTTGATGGACTGTGTGAACTCATTGGTAAAATTTTCGGCGGTGGTATAGATGATTTTGCTTTCCGAATTGGTATGGATATAGTTGCCGATGGCCTGCATCAGGTGGGTCTTGCCCAAGCCGACCCCGCCGTATATGAGGAAGGGGTTGTAGGCGGTGCCGGGATTTTTGCCGATTGCCAGGGCGGCGTTGGCGGCAAAGCTGTTGTTTTCACCGATCACATACTTGTCAAAGATGTAATCCTCCCGCAGCTGGGGGTGCCGGGCTTTCTTTTCGGCTGTGCCGGCAGGGACTGCGGCCGCCTCTGGGGCATTTTTTCCGGAAACCGGGACTTTTTCAGGATTGTTAGGTAAGGCTTCTGGGATTTTTTGGACATCGGCGGCCTTATCCCGTGGCACAACCTCAAATTCGATGGTCAGTTCCTTGCCGGTAAGCTCCTTGAGCTTGTTTTCGATGAGGTTTTGGTACCGTGATTTGATCTGATCCCGGTAAAAAGCGGAGGGAACCGCCGCGGTGATGCTTTTTTCTGCGGCCCTGACGTATTCCAGATTGATAAACCAGATGGAAAATTCCTGTTCCCCCAGTTCCGTCCGGATCTGGCTCATCATTTCCTTCCAGAAGACCTCATAATCCCATTCAGCCATTACCAATCCCTTTAAAGCAACAACATATTAACATATTATCCACAGGTATCTTACCTGCTGTAAAGCCAAAAATGATGAAAAGAACCCATTGCCGGAATTTTTTACCTTAAAACCTGAATAGTAAAAACAGGCTAATTCTTTATGCCATAAAGAATTAGGTGAAATAAAATCACAACTTACGAATGAAGCCGCTCAGCCCGGATTTTTCTGTTTTCCGAAAAACCGGTTCACCACATTTATTCACAAGTTATGCACATTCTTGACAATTCCAACTTTTAGTCTACTATGAGGCTCCAATAATACCTTATCTTTACTTTTTTGCGCAAGATGAATATAGTGAGGTATGAGCGACAGCAATAATTCAGAGTATACAGCGGGCAATATTCAGGTATTAAAGGGCCTTGAGCATGTGCGCAAGCGCCCAGGTATGTATATCGGGACCACCGGTATCGACGGTCTTCACCATCTTGTATATGAAGTGGTCGATAACTCCATCGACGAGGCCATGCAGGGCTTTTGTGACGATATCCTGGTGGTCCTGGAGGGCAATGATGTGGTCCGGGTGGAGGATAACGGCCGGGGTATCCCCGTGGATATCCACAGCGGCGAGGGTGTCAGCGCCCTGGAACTGGTCATGACCCGGCTTAACGCCGGCGGCAAATTCGACAAAAATTCCTATAAGGTCTCCGGGGGTCTCCACGGGGTCGGCGTCTCCGTGGTAAACGCCCTTTCCGAGTGGTGTGAGGCCATTGTCAACCGGGACGATAAAATTTATAACCAGCGTTACAAGATCGGCATCCCTGAATCCCCCGCGCATGAGGCGGGAGCCACGGACCGCCGGGGTACAATCATCCGGTTCAAGGCGGACGCCTCAATTTTCGAGACCACCACCTACAATTTTGATGTCCTTTCCAACCGCCTGCGGGAACTGGCCTTCCTCAACAAGGGCCTTAAGATCACCATCCGGGACGAACGGCTTTCCACCCCCAAGGTCCACGAATTCAAATTTGAGGGTGGGGTCAAAAGCTTTGTGGAGTACCTCAACGAAAACAAGACCGTGATTCACAATGAGCCCATTTTCATCGAGGGTGAACGGGACGATGTTCAGGTTGAAATTGCCATCCAGTACAACGACGGCTACAACGAGATCATGTATTCCTTTGTGAACCGCATCAACACCCGCGAGGGAGGCACCCATTTGGTGGGCTTCAAGTCCGCCCTGACCCACACCCTGAACGAGTACCTTAAAAATTCCAAACAGGCCAAGAAGCTGGATGAAACCCTTTCCGGGGACGATGTCCGGGAGGGGTTGACCGCGGTATTGTCGGTCAAGGTTCCGAATCCCCAGTTTGAAGGCCAGACCAAGGGCAAGCTGGGCAATTCCGAAGTTAAGGGCATTGTGGAAGCCCTGGTAAACGAACAGCTTGAGCTTTTCTTTGACCGGCGCCCCGATGTGATCGCCAACATCATTGAAAAGTCGATTCTGGCCGCCAAGGCCCGGATAGCGGCCCGTCAGGCCCGTGACGCCACCCGCCGCAAAAACGCCATGGACAGCGCCGGCCTTCCCGGCAAGCTCGCCGACTGCTCCGACAAGGACCCCGCCGCCTGCGAACTCTTTATCGTGGAAGGTGACTCCGCCGGGGGCTCCGCCAAGATGGGCCGCAACCGCCGGTTCCAGGCCATACTTTCACTTTTCGGCAAGATGCTCAACGTGGAAAAAACCCGCATCGAAAAGGTGATCACCAACGAGAAACTCCAGCCCATCATCGCCAGCATCGGCGCGGGCTGCGGGGGCGAGTTCAACATTGCCAAGATCCGCTACCACAAGATCATCATCATGGCCGATGCAGACGTTGACGGCTCCCACATCCGCACCCTGCTTCTCACGTTTTTCTACCGCTACATGACCGATCTCATTGAACATGGCCACGTCTACCTTGCCATGCCCCCCCTCTACAAAATCGCCTACGAAAAGAAAACCTTCTACGCCTACGACGACGCCGAAAAGGACCGCATCCTCTCCGAAGCGGCCGCCGCTGCGGGCAAGGAAGTCAAATCCGACGCCATTCAGCGCTACAAGGGTCTGGGCGAAATGAACCCCGACCAGCTCTGGGACACCACCATGGACCCCAACAAGCGCAACATCATCCAGGTCCACCTCGATGATGCCGTCGAAGCGGAGCGCATCTTCACCACCCTCATGGGCGAAGTGGTGGCGCCGCGGCGGGAGTTCATCGAGGAGAATGCGCTGCTGGTGGCGAATTTGGATGTGTGACAAAATGCGCAACATTTTGTCTTGGAGTTTCCGAAGAAAACCGTAGGTTTTCTTCGGAAACTCCATAGTAGTCAAGGTGGTAGGCTATGACCGAACTAATTGTTGAGTTTAATCAAGCGGCGTTCAAACATGGCATAAGTAAAGAAGATATACGATTTGTCATTGAGAACTTCTTGTATAATGAAGTTATGGACGGTTATAAGGAAAAACATCTTACGATAGGATTTGATACCCATGCAAACTTACTGGAAGTTATTTATAATGTAATTGATGAACGAACTATCAATGTTTTTCATGCGATGAAGTGCAGAAAGGTTTATTTGCACCTGATTGAAGAATAGGAGTGAATTATGGCAAGAATGACCGAAGCCGAGGCCGAAGCAGCGGATATTTTTTTTACTGAAAATGACATTATGCCGGTGCGTGGTAAACCGGGGCTCCTGGCACAACGGAAAGAACAGATGCTTGCCGTTGACACGCTTTCGGCCCAATATTTTAAGGCAAAAGCAGCGGCTGAACATAAAACTACGATGGAAGTTATCGGCGACATGGTTCGCCGGGAGTTAGCTTCAGTGTGAGTCAAGGAAGATATGTTGGAACATTAAGGATAATACGATGGCATTGAAAGAAACATTATTTGGCAATCTCGATTTTAATGAAATTGCATCTAATAAGGATTTCAAGGAAGCTGATGTTAGGGCGGTTATTATTGATCCCATTCTCAAAAAACTGGGATTTACATATGAAACTATTTTACGGGAAAAAACGCTGCAAAGCCCATTTTTAAGAATCGGAAGTAAAAAAAGACCCGTCAATTTAGTTCCCGATTATGTACTAAAAGTAGAAAATGGTTTTGCCTGGGTATTAGACGCTAAGGCGCCCAATCAAAAGATAATCAACGATGATAATGTTGAACAAGTATATAGTTATGCTACACACCCGGAAATACGAAGTACCTATTTTGCTTTATGCAATGGCTTAGAGTTTGCCTGTTTTAGAACGACAGAAACCAAAAAACCTGTTTTGTATTTTCGCGTTGAAGAAATTGAAAAGTATTGGCCGCTTTTGCAGAAGATACTTTCACCAAATAGTTTTCAGGCAGGAAAAACATTTATTTATGAGGAAACTCTCCCCAGTAAAATTAAAAAAGATGAAGTCTTTGATTACGCCGCAAGGCCGCTTCTTGATGAACTGCCGGTGAAAAAACGCGCCTGCAAACGGCATTTTGGCGTACACGGATATTTTACCCGTCAGACATGGAATGTGGTAAACGAATACATTAAGAATTTCAGTCAGAAAGGCGATCTAATACTTGATCCTTTTGGCGGGTCGGGGGTAACCGCCATAGAAGCAATGGTAGAAAACAGAAAAGCGGTTAGTATTGATTTAAACCCTATGGCAGTTTTTATTGTTAATGCCCTGCTTGCACCGGTGTCTTGGACTGATTTTTCGGCGGCGTATCAGCGGGTAAGAAAAGCCTACTGTAAAGAAGAACCAAAAAACAAAGAGGATATTAAAACGATTTTAAAGAAATATCCCGGTCCTAAGGAAATAAAATTACCAAAAAGTGCTGATGTTGAAACCACGCTTGAACTGTTTAGCCCTAAACAAACGGCGGAACTATCATTGTTAAAACATTGTATTTTTAAAGAAAAAGATAAAAACATACGGGACAGCCTTATGCTGATATTTAGCGGCATGATAACCATGAAGAATTTGACATATCATACAACAAGGGGCGAAAGCCAAATTTCCGATGTCATTCACAGCGGTGATACAAGCGTCTTTAGATATTATCGTTATAGAATTGCGCCTGATCCCTATAGATTCTCTTTACAACGATATTTCTACCCTCATAGAAAAGAGCAAACAGAAGGCCATTTCCCAGGCAAAAGTGCCGTTACCCTGCTTTTCTGGCAGGTAGGAACCCGAATAAATAAGGAAATATTGCATCAAAAAAGGGCAGATTACGGGAAACAAATAGTTTTGACATTATCCGTTAAATTGTCAGAGAAATATGGAAGGAATTTTGAATTGCGGAACCTCCGCCGGATGCTGCAGTTTGCGGAGCAGTTCCCGGACAAAAAGATTGTGTCGACGCTGTCGACACAATTGAGTTGGTCTCATTTTATTGAGTTTCTTCCGCTTCAAACATCGGACGCAAAATTATTTTATGCCCAGGAAGCGGCCAATCAGGGATTTGGCATACGGGAATAAAGTTTTATCCTTGAACTGGGTAAGGGCTTCACTTTTGTAGAACGCCAGAAACGGATGATAATTGACGGTGAAGATTTTCATCTGGACTTATTGTTCTACCATAGAAAATTAAAGCGGCTTGTAGCTGTTGAACTTAAACTGGGGAAATTCAAGGCTGACTATCAAGGGCAAATGAAGCTCTATCTCAAGTTTCTAGATCGATATGAGCGGCAGAGCGATGAAAATGAGCCCATCGGCCTTATTCTCTGTGCCGGTGACAGCCGTGAGCAGATAGAACTGCTTGAAATGGACAAAGATGGTATCATGGTTGCCGAATACTGGACGGATTTACCGCCCAAAAAAGAGTTGGAAGAAAAAGTCCATACCCTTTTAGCCGAAGCCAGGGAACGCATTGTATACTCAACCGAGCTGCGGAGCGGCGAAGGTTCCCCTCTTGAAAGTCGGAAATTATTATCCGATACTTAAAGGATATTCCGGGAGGAAAGGAATTATATGACCGCTGAAGAATTATTGAAAACAATCAGCCTGGGTGAAACCAGCACAGTCCAATTCAAGGAAGTTTTCGACAATCAAGATAAGATCGCTGCGGAGATGATTGCCTTTGCAAATAGTAAAGGCGGGATGATCATATTCGGCGTAAAGGATAAGACCGGTGAAATTACCGGTCTTGATTATGAAGGGCTCCAAACAATAAACAATAAGATCGCAGCCATTGCGACCGATATGATTAAACCGCCTGTTTTTCTGAATGTTGAAGCTGTTTTAATAAAAAATGAAGCAAAAGAAAAAAGATTGATTGTTGCTCATATTGAGGAAGGGATACATAAACCCTACAAGGATCGTAACGGTACTATCTGGGTAAAGCAGGGCTCAGATAAAAGAAAACTAACCGATAACGATGAAATACTGCGCCTTTTTCAGCAAAGTGGTACGGTATACGCCGATGAAATGATAGTTCCCGATACCGGAGAAGCCGACATTGATAAGGATAAAGTTGAAGAATATCTTGCTCATTTTTCTCCGAGCCTTGGTGATAATCCGGCTATTTTGAACAAGCAATTATATCACAATTTAAGGATCATGAAGAATGATCAGCTTACCCTTGGTGGGCTTCTTTTTTTTGGCAAAGATCCCCAGCAATTCCGTCCGGCCTTTGGTATTGCGGCCATTTCTTTTTTTGGAAATAGTATCGGCGGAACTGAATACCGGGACAGCCGGAATATTACCGGTACTATCCCAAAACTCTTTAAAGAAGGGATGAGTTTTTTTAACGCCAACCTGCTGCACAAGCAAAACGGGCAGAATTTTAACTCCGAAGGTATTCTTGAAATATCGGTAATCGCTCTGGAGGAACTGCTCCAGAACGCTCTGGTCCACCGGGACTATTCCCGTAATTCACCGATACGGCTGGCGATATTCGACAACCGGATAGAGATAATCAGCCCCGGAAAACTGCCCAACGGTTTAACAGTGGAAAGTATCAAGCTGGGTCAGGCGGTGGTACGGAACAACCTTCTGCGTACCTATTGTTCACGGTTTATGATATATCGCGGTTTTGGTTCCGGCATCACCCGCGCCCTTGAAAATCAGCCCAATATTGAGTTTATCAACGATGTGGAAGGGGAGCAGTTTATTGTGAAGATACCGAGGGGATGATTTGTAGTATTTTACGACAAAGAAACATCCAAGGGCGCATGGTACTATATACGAATATCGACGAAAAAAAGAAGGTTTTACCTATGAATTGGTTGTGGAATGGGGTCATGACAAGGCAATCTGCCGTCTAGCGCCATATGAAGAATATGATCTCATCACGCTTTTAAGGAAAGGTGGAATGATCATCTTCGGTGTCAAGGACAAGACCGGTGAACAACAACCCCGCCGCAAGCAGGCTTGCTTGGGGCGGGGTTGTTGATTTACTTTTAGAACATTTGCCGCCTCAAGGGCGGCGTGAATGCCCCCGCGCACTCCCGCAGGGGCTTCTTTGCAAAATTGGCGCCATTGCGTTCCTTATGGGCATTACGCGCGGTACCAAACGTGCCCACATTATCCGTACGGCGGTTACGCTGCCGTGGTCGGTTTTGATGCTGGCACTTTCAAAGAAGCGTAACCCGGAAAAACCGGATTACGCTTGAGCCTGTTCCAAAAGTGTTAGTAAACCTTAATCAAGGAAATAGCCAGGTTTACTTACTACCAGCCTACCGTTGTTGCCGCAGATGCTCCTGTTTTGGTTACTTTTAAAGTATGTGCAGCCTCAGATGTCGTATCCTTCGATTCCACCAGATTAAGCCCACCGCCTAGAGTCACATATGCCGCCGTGTTGCCATGCCCAGTGGTTACTTCAGCGCTGTTTTCCATGACCTTATTGCGGTCAGATCCAGAGTTGCCGTAGATAGTACCTCCTGTTTTCTGGAAATCAACATAGTCGAGACTGGGGGTTTGACCTGTAAAGACAAAGATAAACGCGCCTGCGCCGTAAGCATTGTTTGTAGCATCGGATGAGACGGTGTTACCTGAAATTTCTCCGGCTGTCATAGTAAACTTTGAACCGGGGCTTCCATTACCCGAAACGAAAACACCACCGCCAAAGGCAAAAGCGGTATTGGAAGCGGTATTGCCGGAAATCTTGCCGCCCGACATGGTAAACACTGCATTTTGCCCATCAACCGCAACGCCTCCGCCCATCGCAAGGGATGTACTGCTAGTAACGGTATTACCGGAAATCTCGCCACCCAACATAGTAACGGTACCGAGTGAATTGACACTTATGCCACCGCCCTCACTGTTTGTGTTGGTATTGCCGGTAATTTTCGCGCCGGCTTTTATTTCGAGTTTGCCGCCCAACTGTACAAAAACCAGAGGCGCGGTGTTGCTGGCTACACCCTTTAAGGTGATGTTGTTATCCAGCTTCAGCGTAATGCTGTGCTGGGTATTATTCGGGGTGCCGCTCTTAAATGTGCCGCCTACCGTAAAAAGAGAGCCGGTTCCCGTAAGTTGAAGCGTCCGCTCCGTTGTGTCGCCCTTGAGCGTAATCGTAACGTTTTGCGCGGGGATCGTTACTGTAGTTGTCGAACTTGCGGAACTGCCCTTTGTTCCCAACCAGTACCCGCCCGAAACGGAATTAATATCCGCCGTTAAGGTGATGGTGTATTCCGTATTTGCTATAGCGTTTGTTCCAAGCCCCGCTAACACCGTGTCTAATTCGGCGGTTGTACCAACAGACCATGATGTCGGCGGCGGCGCAACCACCGTAACGGTTGCCGTCCATGATTGAGAGCCATAAGTCGCTCGTACCGTCAAGGTTGCGTTAGTTTCACCGGCATCGACAGTAAGCGTTTGAGTCTGCGTTCCATGGTTGTTGGCTTGCGGACTGAAACTACCACCGCTTGTAATCGAGGTTCCTGCCGCTTTGGGTGCGTCAACGCTCCAGTTTATAGCGCCGGGAGTCCAACTGGACGGATACACAAAACTCAGGGTAAAAACTTGAGTGCTGCCTTTTGCGACACTTACCGTTGCGGGGGTCAGGGTTACGCTCGTAAGCGTCCCGGTGGGCGGGGTGGGCGGGGCAACGGCGCTTGCGGCCTGCACCTCCACAGCGGTGCTGCTTATACTGCCGGTGTAACCGGCGCGGGTAACCGTTACCCGCAGCCACTTGGTTTCATCGGCGGTAACCGGGGTGTACGAAGCCGAGGTTCCGTTGGCGTCAACTGCGGTAAAAGTGCCGGTCTGGGTGGCGCTCGTCTCCCATTGATAGGAGATTGCGCCGGTTCCGGCCAGCAGTGTGGTATCCGCCGCCGCCGCCTGGTCAACCTTGATAAAGCTGGGAATGATTACCGAGCCGGTAAGCGCCGGGTCCGGGTCCGGGTCCGGCTCCGTGGGGCACCCTGTTAACCCAATGACGATCATCGCTACTATGGCGATAATCCCGAAGGCTTTAAAAAAGCCCTGTTTGATAAAGTTTTTCATAAAAAAACTCCTTTTTCCGTGCCGCCGCCCTGCCATCAAAGATGGCTTATGGGCGGCAATCACGATTGATTAGCCGCCCGTATGGGCGTATAAAAAAAGCCGGAATTCCCCCCATACAGGGGTATCCGGCGTTTTTCCACGGAAAAGGGGCAAACTTCGTTTGCCTTGCAAACTCCATATAGAGAGGAAAGGGAGGTCAGTCCTGCGGACAGATGAAATGAGGCTTTGGAATAAAAGTGATAATCTTCTTCTATTAAGAGAGAGAGAGAGAGAGAGAGAGAGAGAGAGAGAGAGAGAGAGAGAGAGAGAGAGAGAGAGAGAGAGAATTTGAATTCACATAGGAAATTGACCCTTCCAGCGGGTGGAAAGGCCTATACGTTTTGGGCGAAGTCTCGCTCTGCCTGTTCATAGGTCATAGTTTATCAGCTAATGTTTTTTTGCACAAGCATTATGTCAACCACCGCAGCGCATTCACCGTAATAATCCCCCGGTCATTACCGCCAAATACCTGGTCCATGGTGATAATGTACTTCCCGTAGTTGTCCCTGATTTTTTCCAGGGGACGCAGTTCCCGCTCACGGGCCGCATCATCCAGGACCGAAAGGGCAACCTGGTAGTATTCAGGTGTTCCTGCCTTAAAGGCGATAAAATCAATTTCCAGGTCCCCCAGCCTTCCCACGTGGACCTTGTAGCCCCGGCGCCGCAGTTCCAGATACACGATGTTTTCCAGAATCACCCCGTAGTCTTTCATCTTGTCGCCCAGGAGATAGTACCGCATCCCGATGTCGGCCACGTAGTATTTGTCATTGGCCTTGAGGTATTCCCGGCCATTCACATCCAGGCGGCCCACCTTGTGGATGATAAAACTGTCTTCCAAAGCGGAAAGATAATTTTCCACGGTCTGCACCCCAATGTTAAATCCGAAGGACTTCATGGTGTCCGAGATTTTTTTGGTGGAAGTGATAAAGCCGATATTGCTGAAAATAAACTTCATGAGCCGTTCCAGGGCGGCCACGGCGCTGATCTGTTTCCGCTGTACCACATCCTTTAAAACAATGGTGTCGATAATGGCGGCCAAATCAAGATATATTTAATATACACATTAAATTCTCATAAAAATTAACAAAGATTTAATCCGTATATTAAATTTTTACCCCCATATCCCCATCAACGCAAAGATCCCCGGAATGGTCAAAATCCCCAAAATCTGGGACACAAAGCAGCACTGGGCCCCGGTGCCGCTGTCCCCGCCGTAGGCTTCGGGGAAGATCACGTTGTTAAGGCCCATGGGCATACAGAGAAAGGCCGTCATGGTCAGGACCACTTCCGGCCGGGCATGGAGGAACAGCATAATACCGCCTGCTGCCAGGGGGATGATCAGGAGCCGTAGGGCCGAGGCCAGGTAGATTTTGGGGTTGGAAATGTTGAATTTGAAGGAGGTGCGGGCCAGTACAAAGCCGGTCATGATCATCGCCAGGGGGGCCATGCAGGCGGCGGCCATGGTGAAGGCGCTGCCCAGAAAGACCGGGAGCTTGAACCCCGTAAGGCCGACTACGGCTCCGATGACAATCCCCATAAGCGATGGGTCCAGCAGGTTCCGGGGGTTGAAACGCCGGTCCGCCGAAAGGACATAGCGCCCGATGGTGTAGATAAAAACATTGTAGGGGATGCCCACAATCATAAAATTGAGGAGCATCTGTTCCCCATAGACCGCCAAAATCAGCGGGTAGCCCATGTAGCCAAAGTTGGGGACCGTAAAGGCGTAGAGGTACACCCCGCGGGTCATGGGGTTTTTGGTGAAGAGCCGGGTAAGGAAAACGGCCAACAGAAAGGTGATGCCCAGAACTATTGCTCCGGTTATCAAAATGGCGCTTTTTTCTTTCAGGATTTTCGGGTTAAAATTTCCCGCAAAGGTGTTGAAGCACAGGGCGGGCATGAAAATGTACACTTCCAGCCGGGAAATCACCGTGCTCAGGGCATCGCCGATGAGGCCTTTCTTTTTAAAGATATAACCGCAGGCCATAAAGATGAAGAGTACCAGTATCTGGCTTATGGTCAGCGAAACAATGCCGCCCATTCTTACTTGTCTTCCAGCTTATCCAGTTTGATTTTTTGCTGCACAAAGTGATAGACGCCGAGAAACAGGCAGACCGGGATCAGGCACAATAGGATGTATCCCGCCACATGGGCCCAGGTCTTGGCGCTGATTTCAATCAGTCCAACGCCGGACGCAATCAGGCCGATAACCGTGCGCATATAGGCCAACAGGGTCCGTTCGTTTGCCAGCTTGGTCCGGTCCAGGGCCAGGTAATCCCGCAGGATCATTTCTTCTGTGGTATCATAGGTTTTGAAGTTTGACATAGGACCAGTCTCGACTATTTTTCAAAAAAAGTATAGAATAGGACATTATGGCTTCCCAGGACGATACACCCCCCATTGTAACCGGAAAAATTATCCCCGTTGCGATAGAAGACGAAGTTAAGACAGACTACCTTACCTATGCCATGTCGGTCATCGTGGCCCGTGCCCTGCCGGATGTGCGGGACGGGCTCAAGCCGGTGCACCGGCGGCTCCTCTATGCCATGGATGATTTGGGGCTGCGGCCCGGCGCTTCCACCAAGAAAAGCGCCCGTATCGTTGGCGACGCCATGGGAAAGTACCATCCCCATGGGGATGCGTCCCTCTACGATGCTATGGTCCGCATGGCCCAGGATTTCTCCCTGCGCTATCCCTTGGTGCATGGTCAGGGCAACTTCGGTTCTATCGATGATGACCCCCCGGCTGCAATGCGCTACACCGAGGCCAAGCTTTCCCGTGTCGGCGATGAGATGCTCCAGGATTTGGGCAAGGAAACCGTCGATTTTATCCCCAACTACGATGAATCCCTTACCGAACCGGCGGTGCTTCCTGCCGCAGTGCCCAATCTGCTGGTCAATGGTTCCAGCGGCATCGCCGTGGGTATGGCCACCAATATGGCCCCCCACAACATGGTTGAAGTCTGCAGCGCCATCTCCGCCTATATCGACAACCCGGAAATCACCATCGATGAATTGATGCAGTACGTTACCGGGCCGGACTTCCCCACCGGGGGCATTATCTTCGGCCGCCGGGGCATAAAAGAGGCCTACAAGACCGGCCGGGGCAAGATTCTGGTCCGGGGCCGCTTCACCGTGGAAACCACCAAGGGCGGCAAGGAACTCATCGTTTTTAACGAGATACCCTACAACGTAAACAAGGCCCTGCTGCTGGAAAAGATAGGTGTGCTGGTCCGGGACAAGGTGATCGACGGTATCGCCAATTCCAACGATGAATCGGACCGGGACGGTATCCGTATTGTCATTGAGCTGAAAAAGGGCGCCATCATGAAGGTGGTGCTGAATCAGCTCTTTTCCAACACCCAGCTCCAGTCCACCTTCGGTATTATCAACCTGGCCCTGGTCAATGGTCGGCCCCGGACCCTCAACCTCAAGGAACTGATCCACTACTTTGTGGAACACCGGGTGGAGGTGGTTACCCGCCGTACCCGCTACGAGCTCCGCAAGGCTGAAGAACGGGCCCATATTCTGGAAGGGCTGGTCATTGCCCTGGCCAACATTGATGAGGTGATCGCCGTTATCAAGGCCTCGCGGGATGTGGCCGCAGCGAAAAACAAGCTGCAGGAGCGGTTCAGCCTTTCAGAACCCCAGTCAGACGCCATCGTGGAAATGCGGCTCGGGCGGCTCACCAGTCTGGAAATCGAGAAGATCGAGCAGGAACTGGCGGAACTCAAGACCCAGATCGCCTATTATAAGTCCCTTTTGGCGGATGAACAAAAGCTCCGGGGGGTTATCAAGGACGAGACCCAGGACATATCCAAACGTTACGGTGATGCCCGGCGCACCGAAATCGTCAACGGCGAAGTGGAGAACATCAACATCGAGGACCTCATCAAAAAAGAGGAGATGATGATCCTCATTTCCAACCTGGGTTACGTCAAGCGGGTGCCTGTTTCTGCGTATAAGAACCAGGGCCGGGGCGGCAAGGGTGTGGTCGGCGCAAAGCTTGCGGAAGAAGATTTCGTAGAGCAGATCTTTGTCGCCAATACCCACGAATACATCATGTTCATCACCAATGCGGGCAAGGCCTACTGGATGAAGGTCCACGAGCTCCCCGAAGGCACCCGGACCAGCAAAGGTTCCCACATCAAGAGCCTCCTCACGGTTTCTCCAAACGAGGATATCACCGCCATCGTGGCCCTTAAGGAATTCACCGAAGCCGAAGGGCAGGGGCCCTATCTCTTTATGGGCACCGCCCGTGGGGTGGTCAAAAAGGTCGCGGTGGGCGAATTCTCCAACGCCAAGACACGGGGCATCATCGCCATCAAACTTGATGAGGGGGACAAACTGGTCAGCGCCCTTCTCACCGGCGGCGGCGATGAGGTGGTGCTCATTTCCCGGAAAGGCCAGGCCCTGCGCACCCACGAGGACGCTATCCGGGCCATGGGCCGGGCCGGGCACGGTGTTACCGGCATGAAGCTGGACGATGATGACGAACTTACCGGGCTCCTCCGGGTGGTGGATGCGGAAACCATGCTGCTCCTCTCCGAATACGGCTATGGCAAGCGGGTGGACTTTAGCGAGTTCAGTTCCCATGGCCGGGGCACCAGGGGCCAGAAAATCTACACGGTGAGCGAAAAAACCGGGGAACTGGTGGGCTGCGTCAATGTACAGGAAAACGAGGAAATCATGTGCATCACCAGCCAGGGCAAGTCCATCAAACTCAAGGTAAAGGCTATCCGTATTATGGGCCGCAGCGCTTCGGGTGTCCGTATCCTCAGTATTGAAAAGCCTGATTTCGTCATCGGTGTGGACCGGATTGTTAAGGAAGATGAAGCTGAAGTTGCCCCGGCGGCGGAAAAGGGTCCCGTACAGGTTCCGGTGGACAGGGAAGGGAACGGGGAACTCTTTGCGGACAGCGATGAGGAACCCCCGGCGGATGTTCCTGACGATAATGAATAAATTTTGCATTATGGGCCGGATTTTCATATCCTTGTATTAAGGAGAATGATATGAAAATAAAAAGTATGGCCCTGTCCCTGACTGTTTTGTCTCTCTGTGCCGCAATCAGTACCCTTTGCGCCGCCTGTGCGGGCGCGCCTGCGTCGGTGCAGGAAACAGCACTGTCGTTCACGGATGTCCAGGGAAAAGAATGGAAGTTGATTGAAGTGCGGACCGCTCCGCAAAACATCCCCCTTGACCGTGCTACCCTGGCAGAAGAAGGTTTTGCGGATGTTTTTACTCTGACTTTCGATGCCGGGCAATTACAGGGCAAGGGCGTCCCGAACCGTTACCGGGGCCCCTACGAAGCGGGTGAGGGTCAATCGCTGAAGATAAAAAATATCGCCGCAACCCTCATGGCCGCCTTCCGCGAGCCGGAAGCTCTCAAGGAACACGAATACTTCGCCTATCTGCAAAACATTTACCGCTGGAATATCGGGAAGGGGAACCTTGAGCTCTTTACCAAAAATGAGGACGGCCGCGAAGCCGTTCTGGTGTACACTGCGGAATAAATGTTTCACGTGAAACATTAGAGGCTGCTTGCGGCGAGGTATGTTGATTAAGACTGTATGCCCCGGATAGGAAAAGTTTCACGTGAAACTTTTCCTAATCCTCCGTGGGCCGGATCTTCCGCCCCGCTTTTTTTTGGCTGTGTATATGCTTGGTTTGCAACCGTTTTTCCCGGCTTGCCCGCGAAGGTTTGGTGGGCCGTCGGTGCTTGGGGAGCCGCCCCGCCGAGGCAATAAGGGCCTCCATCCGGGAATAGGCCCGTTCCAGATTGGTCCGCTGGGACCGCTCCTCGCTGGAATCAATAATGAGTTCATCCCCGGTTGTGATGCGGTTTGCAAGAACTTCCCGTACACGGGTAAGCTCTATTTCTGAAAGCCCCGCCAGATCGCCCAGAGCGAGCCGCAGTTGCACCTTGGTGTTTACCTTGTTGACATTCTGCCCCCCCGGCCCGCCTGAGCGGGAGAAGGTCATTTCAGCAGAGGAATGGATTGATTGATGCAGCAGGAAAAGGTCCATATAAATTACAATTACCATTCATGGGGATAATACGTGCCTGTTGGCTCCGTGATATTGAATGTATCGCCGGACGGTTCAACCACATAAAAGCCATTTTTTAATGCATAGGTTTTCTCACTATCGCCGAAAATCACCCCCGCAATAGCGCCGAGATATTTCCGTTTATCATTACGCAAATCCGCAACTTTGCGCAGTTTTTCCATGCGCTCAATATGCTCGTCTATATCGCTAATTTTGGGTTTGGTCTTGGTTTCAACAGCCATCACCTTATCGCCGTTTTCCAGAAAAGCGTCAACTTCGGTGAAAATATTGTGTTTCTGATTCCTGATTACCATACCACGGTTGGTTTGTTCAAATTCAAAGCCCAATTCATGGAATTTTGTTACCAGATTCGGCACGACCATATATTCAACCATTTCACCGAAACGGTTGCCAAGCATCCCGACCTGCTTAGCGGTTTCTTTTATCTGCTCCCTATTTTCCATCAGGGCCGCCCAAACTTTCTCAAAAGTCAGCCCTTCGCCTATTGCTTCTGTTGTCTCCATAATTGACCTCTATCCTAAATATACGTCCCTTCGAGCCGTTTGTCGATAGTAAGTCATTTTGATACGGGAGGGCAGCCTTTGCAGTTATCGGCGTAACTAATCCGGTTCCATTAATTTGTAAGATATCTAAAAATCATGGACTATCAGTAATAGATGTTAAAGCATGGAATGCATCCGTTACTACTTGGACTTCGATAATCGATGGAATGGATATGATATCAGTTGATAGTATAAGTGATCTTAACTATCATATCGTTAGGTTCATTATCAGTGATCCTCATCTTCGGGATCCCTATCAAGGTACCTTAGCACTCGCTCTAGAGTTTAATTAAGGTTGAGAGGAGGTAAAAGATGAAGGTGTTGTCAGACAAGGAAATTCTTGCGGTTACGTCTCCTCGTGAACGGCCCGAAGGCCGCTGTATACGGGGGCCGTGGCTTGTCCTGCAAAAAACGCAAAAAGACAGCGGCGTAGAAGCCTTTGTGCTGCTGGAATGGCAGGGGGAGCCGGATACCCCCTTTGTTCGCCGCATCGGGAAAAGACTGTTTAAGGAAGACGGGCCATTCACGGGTAACAACACCGACCGGAGTTTTTTTCATTTTACTGATTTTTTGATGATGTCCTTTGCCGTATATTCATTTATATCAGGATGCCTGGGGACTTGAATATACTCATGGGTACGGGGATTTTCATATATGTCATGCTTCTTTCCATGCCGGACAAAAATAACGCCGCTTTCATGGATGCTTTCAAGCAGCTTTTCTCTTTTCACGCAGGTACTTTCAATTTACCGGTTTTACGGATAGCGGCAAGATGTTTTTTTTCTTCCTGCCGTATTTCGAAGACCTCAATGAGCGCTTCTTCCAATTCGGCCAGAGTAAGACCTTGTGTGGAATCATCGGGATATGCATTGAGAAACCCCACAAAAAACGCGCCGTCCTGCCAATAGGTATATTCAAGTTCCATATCGTAATAATATTCCTTTAGGGCAAGCTTTGCAAGCCGGGATAAGAATTTAACCACGAACCACACGATCTTTTTGGTGTGGTCCGTGGTTAATTAATTTCTATTTTGAAAGTGCTCAGTTAACCGCTTTCTTCAGTTCTTCCACCTTGTCCGTCTTTTCCCAGGGGAACTCGGAGCGGCCGAAGTGGCCGTAGGAGGCGGTTTTCTGGTAGATGGGCCGCCGCAGATCCAGGTTCTTGATGATCCCCGCCGGGGTCAGGTCAAAGACCTTTTTCACGGCTTCTTCGATCCGCCCTTCGTCTACGGTGGCGGTGCCGAAGGTGTCCACATAGACCGAGACCGGGAAGGGAACGCCGATGGCGTAGGCAAGCTCCACTTCGGCCCGTTCAGCAAGTTTGGCGGCGACGATGTTCTTGGCAACGTAGCGGGCCACGTAGGCGGCGGAGCGGTCCACCTTGGTGGGGTCCTTACCGGAGAAGGCGCCGCCCCCGTGACGGCCCATGCCGCCGTAGGTGTCCACGATGATCTTGCGGCCCGTCAGGCCCGTGTCGCCGAAGGGCCCGCCGACCACGAAGCGGCCGGTGGGGTTGATGTAATACTTGGTCTTGGCGTCCAGAAGACCCGTGGGCTCCAGGATGGGCTTTATGATCTGCTCGATGATTCCGCTTTTGATGTCATTGTAGGACACATCGGGATCGTGCTGGTGGGAGACAACTACCGCGTCAATGCGGATGGGTTTGTGGCCCTCGTATTCCACCGTCACCTGGCTTTTGGCATCGGGGCGCAGCCATTTGATAGTCTTATTTTTCCGCAGTTCCGTGGCCTTAATCAGGATCTTGTGGGCCAGGGTGATGGGAAGGGGCATCAGCTCGGCGGTTTCGTTGCAGGCAAAGCCGAACATCATGCCCTGGTCGCCCGCGCCCTGCTGGCCCTTGTACTCGTCAAGGCCCACGCCGGAAACACCCTGGCTGATGTCCGGGGACTGGCTGTGGATCATGTCCAGCACCGCCATGGATTGATAATCAAGGCCGTAATCGGGATTGGTGTAGCCGATTTCCTTTGCCACGTCCCTGACCACTTTCTGAAAATCCACAAAGGCCGTGGTGGTGATTTCACCGCCGATCAGCACCAGAGAAGTGGACGCAAAAGTTTCGCAGGCAACCCGGCTCTGGGGGTCTTCCCTAAAGCAGGCGTCCAGAACGGCGTCTGAAACCTGATCGCAAAGTTTATCGGGATGGCCCTCGCCAACCGATTCTGATGTGAAAAAATACCTTCTCTGTGCCATAAAATACTCCTTGCCAGTAATTGGAAGTTTCGCTTTTTTTGCATAAAAAAAGCGGCCGGATGATTTCCGGCCGCTTTCTTTTTACAATGAATCCGATAGGGCTGTCAAGCGGTTTCGGAAGCCGTCGTAGAGCTCCCGGTTTCTTTCGCCCATGGCAATTTTTTGGTCATAGACATAGGCTATATCCCTAAGGAATTTTTTTATTTCACTCCTGGCATTGGGATCGTTCAAATTTCTCTCCAGATTCGGAATGGTAAGCCGGTCGCCGGGCTCTATCAATTCGGGGTCCGCAACCACCCCCGGAGAGGCCAGCATGATCAGGGGGAAGTAATCGGCATTGACTACATTGGGGCCGTAAAAATGCAATGCGATTCTCGAAAGATAATCCCCGGCCTTTACGATGTATTGCTCTGCGCCTTCCAGAATGATGTCGTCCCGGTATTCACCATAGACCGATTCAAAAGTATCGTTTATTTTGATCTGCATCTGCTCCTGGGGATCAATGGCGCTGACAGCCCCGGTAGATTTACAGGAAACGGCAATCAGAACCGTCAACATTACAAAAACGGATAAGATCTTTTTCATGGTATACTCCTATTATTAACGAATATATAAAGTATCGTCTGATTGTAAGGGCCTGTCAAGTTTATTCAAAGCTCAGGCCCATCATGCTGTCCACCGGCACGGAGAAGACAATGCCCCCAGCCTCGCTGGTGATCCCGTAGGCCTGGCTGACCGCCTGCATGATGGGGGCCTTTTTTTCCCGGCTGGTCAGGATGATGACGATCTCCCGCTCGGCCTGCATGGAGACCCCGAAGAATTTGACCGGCCCCTTGTGCGCCAGCCCGCGGGCGTTGATAACCGTGCCCCCTGAGGCCCCCGCTTCACGGGCAGCGGTCATAAATTCATCGCTGTAGCCCTGATTTATGATGGAGATGATCAGATCGTGCTTTATTTCGGAACTCATGGCTCCTCCTTCCTTTTCTTTTACCGCAGCGGCGGCCAGTGAATGCTCAATTTCTGCCGCTATTTTTTCGTTCTTGTGTATGCTTTCCTTAAAAACCTGCAAAATGGGGTTGTTGATCCCCGAAAGGGGGATTGTAAAGGCGATCCCCGCGCCGGGACTGTGGAAGCCCAGCTTCTTGCGGACTTCCTTGAGGAGCACCGGCACCAGCACTTCCTGCTCCAGACAGAGGACCACTGCCTTCTCACTGGCGCCGATCCCCAGCACATCGAGGATTTCGGAGCTCGCCGTTCCCCGGCCCTTGCTGATAAAATGGAACCGGACCTGTTCTTCCTCAAAAACCTGGGAAATGATCTGGGTCTTGTGCCAGTCAATAATAAAAACAATCAATTTTAAAATGGGAATTTTCTTTTCATCACTCACGAGAGGGTTCCTCCTCATTGTCGTCTTCAGTGTCGTACTCGGTAATTTCACCCGCCTCTGCAATGCTGATAGCTTCAGCGGCTTCTTCCTCAGGCGTAAGGGCCACGGGTTTAAGCTTGCGGCCGTAAACCAGGCCCAGGAGCTGTATGATGATCAGGGGGGTCATGGCCACCATGGCCACGATGCCGAAGGCATTGAGCATCAGGTCCCGGCCCACCCCTTCGCAGGTGCCCATTGCCAGGGGCAGCAGGAAGGTTGAGGTCATGGGGCCGGAGCAGACGCCCCCGGAGTCAAAGGCGATACCGGTGAAAATCTTGGGCACAAAGAAGGTCAGGATAAGGGCGAAAGCATAGCCGGGGATCAGTATCCACATCAGGTGGATGCCCGTAAGGATACGCACCATGGTGATCCCCAGTGCGATGGCCATGCCGATGGAAAGCCCCCGGTTCATTACCTTTTGGGAGATCGCCCCGGAGGATATTTCTTCCACCTGCTTGTTGAGCACATGGACCGCGGGCTCCGCCGCAACAATGAAGTAGCCAATCACCATACCCAGGGGAACCAGTATCCACCTGAAAGGGGCTGCCCCCAGTTGTGAGCCCAGAAGCTGGCCCACGGGGATAAATCCCACATTCACCCCGGTAAGGAACACCACCAACCCGATAAAGGTGTACCCGAAGCCCACCACAATACGGATGAGCTGGTGTTTTTTATAGCGCCGGGACACAAGCTGGAAAATGACGAAGAAGACCACGATGGCCCCTAATGCAATAAGAACCTCTTTGGCATAGATGGGCAGTTCTTCGGCAAAACTTTTCACCACATCCCGGCTGGTTTCCACATGGGGCACCACATGGGAGGCAACGCTTGCCCCGGCCGGGTGGTAGAAGATCCCCAGAAGCATCACCGCCAGAATAGGGCCCACGCTGCACAGGGCAACCAGACCGAAGCTGTCGTCCTGGGAGTTTTTATCGCTGCGGATAGAGGCCACGCCGACCCCCATGGCGAGGATAAAGGGCACCGTGATGGGCCCGGTGGTCACCCCCCCGGAATCAAAGGCCACGGGGATAAAGTTGGCGGGGGTAAAAAAAGCAAGCCCGAATACGATGATGTAGAAAATGATCAGCAGCAGCGCAAGGGGGATTTTAAGGAGGGTACGGAGCACCGCAATCAGCAGGAAGATGCCCACCCCGACGGCGACGGTTAAAATCAGCGCCATGGGCGGCACCGAGGGCACCTGCCGTGCCAGCACCTGCAAATCCGGCTCGGCGATGGTGATGATCACCCCCATGACAAAACTGATAAACAGGATCAGAAAGAGGCTCTTCGACCGGGTAAGCTGAATCCCGATACCTTCCCCCATGGGCATCATGGCCATATCGGCCCCCAGGGTAAAGAACCCCATCCCGATAATGAGCAGCGCCGCCCCCACCAGAAACATCAGGATGGTCCCGGTGGGCATGGGCACCAGGAAGACGCTCACCACCAGCACAATCGCCGTAATAGGCAGCACCGAGGAGAAGGCTTCCATTATTTTTTCCCGCAGGACCTTGTTCATGCTGGTTTAAGTATAGGGGATTTTGGGGCTTTTACAATAGATTTGTTCGACACCAACCGGGTTGTGGGGCAAAACCCCCCCTTGTCCATCTAAAGACTACACGAATTCCGCGAAATTCGGCGCAGGATTACAAAAGCCGCCGCTGTCATTCATGTTGTGGTTCTGCTTAGGCCGCGGCGAAAAATCAAACAGGAACAAAAAGAACGTTAATCTAAGCTATGGGTAAGCGCATTAAACATTAGGCAAGGTTTTTAATGATTTTTTGTGCAAGCTGTTTTTTAATTTCCCGATGCCGAGGGACAGCTTCAAATTTTCCTGTTTGGGGATTTTGATACCAGTCATGATCCGATCCATGCCGGACAAAAACCGCCCCGTTTTCCAAAATGATTTTTATGAGGTCCCGCTGTTTCATACCGCAACCATGATTTTCCCGGTATGCTCTTGGGCGGTTTTGAATTCGGGAAAAGCGGCTATATCCGCATATAAAGAGGCGAGCATTTTTTCCAATTCATCAACGGTTTCCCCTTGCGTCCAGTAATCGGGAAACTGATTGATAAACCCGATAAAACCGCCTTCCACAGCCTGCCAAAACGTATATGAAATTTCCATAAATGTTCCTTTTCTTTACTATATTAGAATCACTGCTCGTTTACAAGCCCTTTCCCCCTGATACAGGGCGCAAGACTACAAAAGACTACACAGTCCGCAGGGGAAACCGCCCCTTGTCCATCTAAAGACTACACGAATTCCGCGAAATTCAGCGCAGGATTACAAAAAGACTACATACCGCAAAAAATTTTTCCCTTAAAATAAGCCATGCTTCACCAGGAATGGGAAGCCGAATCCACAGAAAGTGGTCCCCGCACCTAATCGGGGAAAGGAGTATTGTAATGGGAAAAGCATTACACATTCGGAAAACCTCTGATTCGAGGGGTTTAAGCACAGTCCAGCGGGGGGGGGCATCAGTCTGCCTTGCCTTCATGCTGACATTCGGATTGGTTCTGACGGGATGCGACCCCAACGGCGGCGGGGATGAAGACCCACCACCCGACACCCGCGCGGTATTAACCGCAGGCAGT
>BOBW01000016.1 GCA_026002595.1 Spirochaetia bacterium
TTATTATATATTTTTTATAGAATTTTGGATAGTAATGCCATACCACTTGACGATTTTTTTCAAAAATATTATAATATATTATATATACAGTATTATAGCAAATTGTGGGGGATGCGCATGAAAGGACGAGGCGTTTCGGCTGCGGAAGATGATGTGATTACCTATTACTTGCAGGATATCCGCCGGATAAAGCCGCTGGCCGGGCCGGAAATGGCGGAACTGTTCCGCCGGATGCGGGATGAAAAGGGGGAATTTGACGAAAAAGCAAAAAGGGCCGCAAAGGAGCGGCTTATAAAGGGAAATCTCCGGCTGGCGGCGGCTATCGTCCTGAAACAGACCCGGAAGGGGCTGGATATGGCGGACCTCATTCAGGAAGGGAGCCTTGGGTTGATGCGGGCGGTGGAACGGTTTGATCCCCGGCGGGGGTACCGGTTCAGTACCTTTGCCCTTCCCTGGATACGCTTTTTTGTTAACCGCGCCATAACTGCGCAGCTGCGGCCTATTGGACTGCCGGAATACATGCACAAGCGGACAAGGCGCATCAGGGAGGAATCCCTGCGTCTTCTTTGCGAAAACGAGAAAGCGGATGACCGCAAAATCGGCGAACGCCTTTTTCTCACGGAAGTCCAGGTGAGGGAAGGGCGGCGGGCCGAATGGAAGGTGATTTCCCTGGACGTCCCCCCGGACAACAGGAGTACTGTGCCGCTTCGCGAATTCCTGCCGGACACTTCCTGGTCCCGGAACTATCCAGATAACCCGGAAGCCCAATTCTTCAATACCCTCAGCCTCGGCGCCCTGCATGAAACCCTGGCCCGGCTGCCCGAACGGCACCGGATGGTGCTGAAAATGCGGTACGGACTGGATGGCAGCCAAACCTATACGCTGGAAGAAATAAGCAGGCGGTTGGGGATTTGCCGGGAAGCGGTGCGGCAGCTTGAAAACCGGGCGGTTAGAAAACTCTACCAAATGAACCGGCGGCTCAGTGCTTAAAAAAGGAGCGTACCATGATCGATGAAGATAAAGTATTGACAAACCTCACCATGGAAGGGCTTGAAAAGCGGTATGCCGATATCACGGACACAGTCCGGGAACGGGCGCAATACGAGCTTGAAACCATTATCAAACTGGGGTTTACCGGCCCATACCTGATTGCCGCCGATTGTGCCAATTGGGCTAAAGTCCGCGGTATTCCCATAATCGCCTGCGGCGCAACCGCAGGTTCCCTTGTCGCCTATGCATTGGGTATTACAAACCTGGACCCATTCAAATATCACCTGCTCTTTGAACGGTTCATTAGGATTGAGAAGCCTGTTTTTCCCTATTTTGCTCTCAATGTATCCGCCACCGGACGTGATGCACTAATAGAGTATATTACCCAGAAATGCGGCTCTGTACCTGATGGCTTCCTGATGGACGATGAATACCTTGGCCTTGAAGTCCTGGATACCATTAAAAACGCCGAAGATCGTATCGGTATCGACATTGCTACGATTCCACTGGATGACCGCAAAACATTTACGATGCTGGGAAACGGGGACAGCGCCGGGGTTTTCGGGTTTGAATCCGGGGAAATGCAGACATTTTTGAAGCTGGCAAAACCAGATCGCTTTGAAGACCTCATCGCCCTCTATGCGCTCAATCATCCCGGCCCGATAGATAATATTCCCGATTTCATCGATTCAAAGATGAAACGTAAACCTGTTACCCGTTTTCATCCCCTTGTTGATGATATCCTCAGGGAAACTTACGGAGTTATTGTCTATCAGGAACAGGTTATGCAGATATTCCACGATATCGCCGGATATACCCTGGCGCAGGGGGATATGCACAGGCGGACTCTGGGGAAAATGAGAGCTGAGATAATCGCCATAGAAAGGGAACAGTTTATAAGCGAATCCGGGACAAAGGGGATTTCAAAATGGGATGCTGACCGGATCTTTGAATTACTCTGCCAATATACACCCTATGCTTTTAACAAGAGCCATGCCGCAACGTATGCAATGATGAGCTACCGGACCGCATATCTTAAGGCCAATTTTTCATAACATAAGGGAGGGGGAAATGTCGGACTATTTAGTTGCTGCATATCCCAAACAAGGGGATGCTTATTTTGGCGCCGAGGCCTGGTTCATGCGTGGTAAAGCCTATGCCGAAGAGGGCTATCATGATCTGGCGCTGGAGGCCTTTACCCAGGCAATTGTCCTTAATCCCAATAATGCCGATTGCTATTTTCATCGCGCCGAATGGTATTTTTGGAGGGCCAATAAAGGCCTGTGTGTTTTTGAACAGATCATGACGGCCTATGAGCAGGCCATAGCGGATTATACCCAGGTAATCACCCTTGCTCCCGATAATGCCGCCGCCTATGTTCAGCGTGGACGGGCCTATGTCCAAACATTCGAATGTGAACCGGCTATAGCGGACTACACCAGGGCAATCGGCCTTGAGCCTGATAATATCGATGCCTGGTATTATCGTGGTAAAGCGTATTGGGCACAGCACGAAAATGACAAAGCCCTTACGGATTACGCGGTGGCAATCAGGCTTAATCCCTGTCATGCTCCGGCCTATGAGGGCTGCGGTGATGTGTATGCCGGACAGGGCATATTGGATAATGAGGACAATTATGACCGGGCCATAGAGTACTATACCCAGGCGATCAACCTTGTTTTTGATTACCATCTCGGCCTTATGCCCATAAGGGATATCTCTATGCCGCTCATACTTTATCCGGAAGTTGCCTCTTTCTATACCTCCCGCGGTTTGGTTTATTCGGTAATGAGAGAGTCTGATAAGGCCATAGAAGATTATAACCAGGTGATCCTTATTGCCCCCGATGCCGAGGCCTATTACCATCGCGGCACTGAGTATTACTACAAGGGCGATTATGACACGGCCATTGAGGATTTCACTACGGCAATCAAGCTTGATCCTGATCATAATCTTGCCTATAGCTTCCGCGGCAGGGTGTATTATCAACAGGGGTATGAAGAGGCAGCCATACAGGACTGCGCCAGGGCACTTATCATTTATCCCTATGATTCTGTCGCAAAGGAAACCCTTGAACTTGTGTGGGCGAAACGCGGGGCGGAGTATGGGGAGGAGGCAATATGAAAATGATAAGGCAGATTAATTATATAATCATCCTGTTGGTTTTGCTGTTTCCTGCCTGTGAAAAGGCAGAACCGGGAAAAACGGCGATGCCTGAAAAAACAGATGTATACCGTAAAGCAGTGATTCTCGAAGATACGGATGACCGCGGAATCTCCCTGGTAAAAGAGCTAACCGGTATTTCAAGGGATATTGAAATAAAAAAATCAGGCTGGGTTGATCTGGACGGGGATGGGGACTACAAGGAATATTTTGCCCTCTATATTGTCTACGGTGATGGGGATAATGATGAGTCATATAATCATTTGGCCATTGTTAAGGATGATTGGGAAGGACTAATTTACCATATGGTGCATGATGAGGCTGCCTTTGATATTGATTTTTTCCAAAGAAATGAAAAGACTCAGGTAATGTATTACTATCAGGGCGGGTCGGCGATTCATCTTTCTTTCTCCATCTTTGAATACGATCCTCGCCGCATGTTTAATGAATTCTACGAGATTTTTGAAGGTCATATTGGCTCCTACGGCGATTATTATTTTCTTAATCAAAAATTATTATTCTCGGGGAACGGAGGGAAATATAACCTTGTTTTTGCGGATGGATCCTACCGATTGGAAGATTATGACGGCAGGGAAGGTATTACTGCTCCCAATGAGTTAAGTTTTGTGTATGAACATGAAAAGGACATTTTTAAAATTTTATTCAATGATAATGAAATACGGTTTCGCGAAGACGAAGAAAGGCGGCATATGGTCAATATAAATCCTATACATATCCCGAAAGATACCCTTGTTTTATGTAATGATTATCTAAAGCCGGATCGTTTTGACATATCCATCCGATATTCTCCTGATACTATGGAGGTCATCGGTGGTTTTTATGGCATTTTTAAGTTTACGGAAAGGGGTTATTCTGAAATACCGGTTAGGGCGGATAGATGGTATTATATACGGTTTCTGGTGGAATAAAAATCAATGGCAGTTCCAATATTACAGCGGATAAACAACAATTTTAACAGGTAAGGGTATTGTTGACGTATCGGACCTTTCCGGCTATCGTAAACTAAGTGGACAAAAAGACTCCGATCAGGCGGACCGTTAGAAAATCGACTCCTAAAACGAGCCGCCCCAAGAAGAAACCCCGGCGAAAATCCAAAAAAATAACCCGAAAGGACCGTCTGCCCATTCTGTTTTGCGCCGCCGCATTGATAGCCCTTTCGGCCTTGGTCTCAATTACCCTGGTGCTCACCCGGCCGCCTCAAATTGAAAGGGCGCCTTTTGGGGCTGCGACCGGAACATCGGTTCTTCCGCCGGAGCCGGTGGCGCAGCCGGATATCCCATCGGTTTCCGCAACGCCTAACCCAACGGTCCCCTCTCCTGCAAAACCTACGCCTGCGCCCTCAGCCGGGATCGTCCAGCCCGCAGTACGGCCAGCGGCACAGCCACCCGAACGTCCGGAACCGGTCCCCCGCCAGGGAACCCTCGTTTTCGTAATAGACGATGCGGGGAACAACCTTCGCGAACTGGAGCCCTTTCTCCGCTTTCCCGGGCCGCTGACCATTGCGGTGTTGCCGGGGCTGCCCAATTCGGCGGAGGCGGCCCGGCGCATCCGGGCGGCCGGCAAGGAAGTTTTTCTCCATCAGCCCATGGAGGCTGTCGGGGGCCAGAATCCGGGGCCGGGGGCAATCTATATGGGGATGAGCGCCGATGAGGTTCGGGATGTATTGGCGCGGAATCTGGCCGAAATCGGCCCGGTGGCGGGTATGAACAACCATCAGGGCTCACAGGTCACCATGGATCAGGAGATGATGGAAACCGTGCTTGCCCTTTGCCGTGAACATGGCATATATTTCTTAGATTCAAGAACCATTGCGGATACTGCGGCGCCTGCGGCTGCAAAGCGCTTGGGGATAAAGATTGGGGAGCGGGACGTGTTTTTAGACAATATTCAAGAAAAGGCTTCGATGATTCAGTATGTGGGGGAGGGCCTGCAAAAAGCCCGGCGGACCGGCTCCGCCGTGATGATCGGCCATACCTGGTCAAACGAATTGGCGGCTACTCTGGAGGAGCTCTACCCCGAACTGATAGAGCAGGGGTACTCGCTCACCACCATTTCCCGTTTTATGATGGGGCTTGATGATGAAGATTCTTGGGATTGAATCCTCCTGCGATGAATGCGCGGCTGCGGTGGTGGAAGATGGGCAGCGGATTTTGTCCAGCGTGGTTGCCACCCAGATTCCCTTTCATGCTGTGTATAACGGGGTAGTCCCCGAAATCGCCAGCCGCAAGCACACCGAGTGGATCTACGGGGTGGTGAAGGAAGCCCTGGACAAGGCCGGCCTCGGCCCCGGTGATGTTGATGGGGTTGCCGCAACGGCCCATCCGGGGCTTCTCGGTTCCCTGCTGGTGGGCCTGAGTTTTGCCAAAGCCTTTGCCTGGGCTCGGGGCCTTCCCTTTATCGCGGTAAACCATATGCTGGCCCATCTCTACGCCTCCCGGCTGCTCAACGATAACATGGAACCTGCAAGCTCTGTCCCTGCGGACCGAGCGGATGTCCCTTATCCTTTTTTGGGACTCCTCGTCTCCGGGGGTCACAGCATTATCTGCCGGGTAGATGATTTTGACGATATTACGGTGCTGGGGACCACCATCGACGATGCCGTGGGTGAGGCCTTTGACAAGGTTTCCAAACATTACGGCTTTGGCTATCCCGGCGGGGCGGTGATCGACAAACTTGCCCGATCCGGGAACAGCGAAGCCTTCCGTTTCCCCATGCCCAAGCTGGATAAGGGGGAACATCATTACGACTTTTCCTATTCGGGGCTGAAAACTGCGGTGATCAATCAGCTTGAACAGTTTCGTGTCGCAAATGGAGGAGAAAAGGCGGCTGCCGGGATGGAACAAGCAAATATAGCCGCATCCTTCCAGAAAACCGCTGTGGAAATTCTCCTCCGTAGTCTTTTCCGGGCTGCCGAGGACACAGGGCTTAAGACCATTGTTGCCGGGGGCGGGGTGGCCGCCAACTCGTACCTCCGCGCCAGGCTCGCCGAACAGCAGGACCTCCGCTGCATCTTTCCCCCGCTGGACCTCTGCGGGGATAATGGGGCCATGATCGCCGGTATCGGTTATCAGTACCTGGTCCGGGGCGAGCGGTCGCCCCTCAGCGTCACCGCTTCCGCCCGTGTGGGGGGCTTCAAACGCCGTTATCCGTAAAAAGGGAACCTCGGCCCAAGCTCCCCGTAGGGGAGCAGGCCTCGGCGGAAGGTTCCGTAGGGACTTTACATTTTTTTCCCTTTTTGATAGTCTTATAAACTCTACTAGCTGATAAGGAAGGATTATATGTCACGGACCTGCGATATCTGCGGAAAACATACGGTAACCGGTAATAAGGTAAGCCATGCCAAGAATCATACCCGCCGGACCTGGAAGCCGAACCTCGTGAAGGTAAAGACCGAAATCGGCGGGACCACCCTTACCCTGAAGATATGCGCCCGCTGCCTCAAGAGCGACTTCGTTACCAAAAAAGTCTGATTGGAAGGCGTTGGTTCATACCCCGGAGCTTGCTCTGCGGTATCTTCATAACGGTTTACAGGGTAATTTCCAGGCCGTCGAATGATGGTTCTGCGGAAATCCCTGTGAGGCCCCGTTCTTTTATAAAATTCCGGCAATAGTCAATTATTTCCCCATGAAAACAGTCGTGGCAGATGTGGGTCAGCCAGACTTTTTCAGCCCCAATTTCCAGGGCTGCGTTCAGGGCCTGTTCAAAGGAAAAATGGGTCTCGTGGGGCCGTATCCGCAGCGCCCCGATGATCAAAACCGTTGGTTTGCCGATGATTTTCCGGGAAGCGGCGGGGATTTCACTGGTGTCGGTGAGGTAGACCGCGAAGATCTTGCTTACGCAAGGGAGAGGCGCCTTTTCTGCGACATCGGTTGCCGCCGCACCAATATCAGCCGTCTTTTCTTCAATTTTCCAGCCTAAAATGTCCAGCATCCCGTGTTTTACCGGTATTGGGGTAAAGGTCAGGCCCCCAAGGATCACCGGTCCTGAGACAACAGTGGGGGTGATCCGGGGCTTTCCGCCGCCGCGCTGGGTTTCCTTGAACACATAGGAGAACCGTTCCTTCATTTCGCTGATGGTTTCATCATTTCCGTAAACCGGAAGGGGCGTTTCCCGGCTTAGGGGGCGCACATCGTCCAGGCCGTGGACATGATCCGCGTGGGCATGGGTCAGGAAGATTCCGTCCAGCTTTTTAATCCCTGCCCGAATTGCCTGGAGGCGGAATTCCGGCCCGGTGTCGATAATGGCCTTTTCTCCCCGGTCCCCTTCAATGTAAAGGGATGCCCGCATTCGCTTGTCCCGCGGATCTTCGGAACGGCATATGGGGCAATCGCAGCCCACTACAGGAACGCCGTGGGAAGTACCGGAACCAAGGATGGTCAACTTCATTGAAAACAGTATGCCGGAAAGCGTCGGAAAATTGAAGCTCAGGGACAGAGCTCTGTCCCTTAAGCTCTGTCCCCATTGCGGGCCCCCCGGTTTGGGGCTATGATCTTCTAATGGCAGACCCTGAACTGGTCCGGGTAATGGACTATATCCTGAACCGCTGCGATGAGGCGGCCATAGAGGCGGTGGCCGCCGCGGTGGTCAGGCGGCGGCGGGAACTCACCATGTTCGGCGGCGCCCGGAATCTGCCGGACCCCAAAAAATTAGCAAAGGAAATGACCTCCCATCTCAATATTGAAGGTACGATCGAGGGGCTCAAGCAAAGTGTCCTTGATTATGCGGTGCGGATCATCAAACAGGAAGCCCCGGAACTAAACGATGATCAGATTAAGCAGCTTACCGATGCCTGGATACCGGACCCCAATCCTGATCCCAGCGACCGGGAAGACAAACTCCCAACGGATCTCCTTTCCGCGATGGTTGAACAGTTTGTCGCCTATTCATCGGGAACCATGGATGCGGCCGAGGAGAAGGGTCTGCGGAAAGAGCTGGGGGCCTGGCCGGAGCGGTACTGGAAGGCCTTTCCGGAGCTTATCCGGCTGCTCATTACCGATTATTTAAAGAACGGGATAAGCGAGGGGGAATTCCGATCCCGGCTGGATACCGCATTGACTATGCAAGCTTAGATTGTTTTCCCGGTTCTGCCCAATTTACTTGCCGTTCTGCCCAAAATAGTGATATAATTGGGCAGAACCAGGAAAAATCAGGCAGAACCAAATGAGAAACTTTGACTATTCAGACTTACCTTCCTCCCTTGCCTGCAATGAGATCATGAACCTCCTTGCCGCTGTCCATGAGTACAAGGGGAAGCAGGAACTGTTTGTAGAGGCTCGTCAGGACGTACTGGTAACTTTGCTGGAGATAGCCCGGATACAGAGTACCGGCGCCTCAAACCGGATCGAGGGGATCAATACATCAGACGAGCGGCTCGCCGCCCTGGTCACCATGAAGACGGAACCCCGGAACCGTTCTGAGGAGGAGATCGCCGGTTACCGGGAAGTGTTGGCCCTGATCCACGAAAGTTATGACCATATCCCCCTGCGGCCCAATATCATCCTCCAACTGCACCGGGACCTCTATCAGTTTAACCCTTCCATGCTGGGGGGAAAGTACAAGGCGGCGGACAATGTCATTGCCGAGGTCAGTGCCGATGGCCGAGAACGGGTGCGCTTTAAGCCCCTGCCGGCATTTGAGACCCCCGCCGCCGTGGAAGAACTTTGCGCCGCCTTTAATAGAGCCCTGGATGAGGGGAAAATCGATCCCCTGCTGCTTATCCCCCGGTTTATTTTGGATTTCCTCTGCATCCACCCCTTTGCGGACGGCAACGGCAGGATGAGCCGCCTCCTCTGCCTGCTGCTGCTTTACCGTTCGGGATATCTCGTGGGAAAGTACATCAGCCTGGAAACGATCATCGAGCAGACCAAAGAAACCTACTACGAAGCCCTGGAAATCGGTTCCACCGGCTGGTACGAGGGGGAAAACGACTGTCTGCCCTTTGTACGGCATTTTCTGGAAGTGTTGTTAAAGGCCTACCGAGAATTTTCCTTTAGGGTAGGCCTGACCTTTAACCGCAGCCTGTCAAAGCCGGATCGGGTCCGGACCCTCTTTGAAAGCACCCTTGGACAGCTTTCAAAAAAGGACATCCTGGACCGCTTTCCCGACATCAGTACTTCCACGGTGGAGGCTAGCCTCTCCTCGCTCCTGAAAGAAGGGTTCATTACCAAGATTGGAGCGGGAAAAAAGACAAAATATATAAAAGTTAGTAACTAACGCTAATCAAGATTAATTCCCTACCCGTATCGAGTTGAACCAGGCTTCATTGTAGAGGTCCAGGGCCTCGCCGAGATCATCCTTAAGGGTTGTCCGGGCCAGTTCTTCGGTGGTGTACCAGGAGGGACCTTTTTTGATGGCACGGGCGGGGATGTTGGCGGTGGAGGGGAAGCCGAAGTAGTCGGTAAACTCGGCGTAGATCTCGGGCCGGTGGATAAAGTCGATGAATTTGTGGGCCAGATCGATGTGCTTTGAACCCTTGAGGATGCACATGCTGTCGATGTAGGCGGGACCGCCCTCGGGGGGGATAAAGAAGACCGTGTCGCGCATGAGCTGCTCATTTTCGCCGATTTCCTCGTAGACTACTTCGGCGTAGCCCTGGACTACCCAGAAATCCCCGTCCGCATAGCCCTTGCCAAAGGCTTCAGCGTCGAATTTAACGAGGTTCGGCTTCCATGAATTGTTGACCAGATTTTTGGCCTCTTCAATCTCTGCGGGGTTCCTGGTGTTTACGCTGTAGCCCAGGTGGGTCAGGGCGTCCCCCAGGACTTCCCGCATATCGTCCAGCATGGTCATCCGGTCCTTGAGGTCGCTGCGGCCGAAGATGGACCAGCTCCGCTCAAAATTGGGCACCCGCGCCGTATTCACCGCGATTCCGGCGGCGCCGAAGTAGTAGGGTACGGAATATTCCATATTGGAGTCATAGGCGGCCTTTTGCAGCACAGCCGGATCGATGTTTTTAAGGTTGGGGACTTTGGATTTGTCGATCTTTTCCAGCATATTCTGATGGATCATGATGGAAGTGTAGTCCCCGGATGGGAAAACGATGTCGTAGCCGGCCCCGCCGGCCTTAAGCTTGGCGTACATGTCCTCGTTGGAGGCAAATTCATCGTAAATCACCGTGACTCCGTATTCTTTTTCAAACTTTTCGATCACCGAATCCGGGGTATAATAGGTCCAGTTGTAAATGTAGAGCTTGTTGGGATCAGTTTTCCCGCTGCAGCCCAACAGGATGAGTACGCACAGGGCGGACAGCCAGAGCCCCAATCCCCATTTAGACACTCTTTTCATTTTTTCCCCCTCGAAACTTCGTTGGAAGTTCCATAACAGCATGATGTTATATAAACTATAGGCTATTTTGCCGCGATGTACTTGAGGAAGTTCCGGAGCAGGTAGGTCAGAAGCACCGTACCCAGGATCATCACCACCGAAAGGGCATTGATCACCGGGGATACCCCGAAACGGATGGCCGAGTAGATGTACAGGGGCAGGGTCGAAGAACCGGGGCCCGAGACAAAGTAGGTGATGACGAAATCCTCAAGGCTTATGGTGATGGCGGTCAAAAAACCGGAAACGATACCGGGCATACAGATGGGCACTGTTACTTTAAGCAGGGTCTGGGCCTCGTTGGCGCCCAGATCGTGGGCGGCTTCGATGATGGAAAAATCAAATTCGTCCAGCCGGGCCATGACCATGAGGAACACGAAGGGGAGGTTGAAGGTGGTATGGGCGATAAAGATCGTCATAAGCCCCAGTTTGATGCCGATCCCGGCAAAGAAGATCGAAAGGGATACGCCGATGATGATCTCAGGGAGGATCATGGGGAGGAAGGAGATGGTCTGCACATAGTTCCGCATCTTGAAGCGGTACCAGTTCACCCCGATGGCTCCGAAGGTTCCCAGCACCGTGGCGGTGGCGGCGGAGGTGACGGCGATGAGGATGCTGTTGCGGAAGGCCCGCCAGAGGTCCCGTGAATGGAAAAAAAGCTCTTCGTACCAGACGAAAGAGAAGCCCGTCCAGCCCATGCCCTTGGATGCGTTAAAGGAGTAGAGCACCAACACAAAGAGGGGCAGGAAGAGGAACACAATGGTAGCGATAAAAACGGTCTGGGAAAACGAAAACTGCCGTTTGCGGTAGGCCCGCCGGGCGTGCCGGGCCGCCTCCCCCTGGGCATGGGGGCCTATTTTCAGGGAAGTGATGGTGTTATTGACTGCGTCTTTAATATTCATTTGGCGGCCCCCAAGGTTTTCGTAGAATGCCCCGCTTCAACGGTCCGGGACGCGTCTTTTTTCTGGAGGTTCATCATCACCATGACCCCAATGGTGGTTACCAAGGTCAGGACCATGGAGATTGCCGAGGCCAGGGGCCAGTTCCGGGACTTGGTAAGCTGGTCGGCGATGATGTTTCCCAGCATGTAGGAATCCTTGCCGCCGACAAGCAGAGGCACCGCATAGGCCCCGAATATGGGGATAAAGGTGAAGAGCACCGCCGTGTACACACCGCTGCGGATATTGGGCAGTAATATGTGGATCATGGAGCCGAACTTGGTGGCCCCCAGGTCGCGGGCCGCTTCCAGCAGGGAAAAATCGAATTTGTCGATGGTAGAAAAGAGGGGGAGAATGGCGTAGGGCAGGTACATGTAGACCAGCACCAGTACCACCACCTTTTGATTGTAGAGAAAGTGGATATAGTCGCTGATAAGCCCGGCGCGGAGCAGGAATTCGTTGAGGAAGCCTGAGTTCCCCAGAATGTTCATCCACGCAAAGACCCGGATAAGGAAGTTGGTCCAGAAGGGGATGATGATCAATAAAAGCAGGAAGGTCTGGTTCCGGCTTTTCGCCATGTAATAACCGCAGGGGAGGGCGATCAAGATGGTGATGATGGTGGCGGCAATCGATGTAAGGATCGTCCTGCCGGTGATCAGGAGGAAATTGGGGTTCGAGAGGCTTTTGTAGGCCTCCAACGAAAATTGCCATTCCACCCCGCCGTAGAGCCCTTTTTTGAGGAAGCTGTACAGTACAATGATGAGCAGGGGCGCCAGGAGGAAGATCGTGAACCACACCGCCATGGGGGACGAGTAAAAGGGACCGTAGTTCCGCTTAATGACGGCGATATTCCTGACAGCAGATTTTTTAGCGGCCCCGCCAGGTTCGCTTGCGGCGCTCATTCTTTAACCCCGACGATATAGCCGTCGTTGGCGCTCCAGGACAGGTAGACCTCGTCCTTCCAGACAATATCCGGCCCTTCGTCGGAATAGTTTGCGTGCTGCTTAATCACCCGGATAAGCACCTTCTGATCCGTATTTTTGTCGGGAGCGGCCTGGGCTATCTTGATGTAGAACTTGGTCTGGAAACCCGAATAGATGGGTTCATCCACCGTGCCCTGGAAAAAGTTGATATCCGCCCGCTTGGTGACGGGCTTTTCCTTGGAAATGACGATCTTTTCAGGCCGTATGGTGAAGACCACCTTCTGGCCGGGTTCTACTTCGTCCACGGTGGTGACCTTGATACGGCCGAGTTCGGGAATGTCCAGTTCCGCCATGTATTCGGTGGTGTCCGAAGGGGTAATGGCGGGGAGCAGGGGCTGATCGAGTTTATCCACCCTGGCAACGGTCGCTTCAAAGAGGTTGATCTCCCCGATGAACCGGGCCACAAAATCCGTGGCAGGACTTTCGTAAATCTCGTGGGGGGTGCCGACTTGCAGGACATTCCCCTGGTTCATCACGGCGATCCGGTCGGAGACCGAAAGGGCCTCCTGCTGATCATGGGTGACGTAGATAAAGGTGATGCCGATCTTGTCGTGGATCTGGTCCAGCTCAATGAGCATGTGCTGGCGGAGCTTGGCATCCAGTGCGGAAAGGGGTTCGTCCAGCAGAAGCACCCGGGGCTCGTTGATCAGGGCCCGGGCAATGGCCACCCGCTGTTTCTGGCCCCCGGAAAGCTGGTTCGGCTTTTTGTGGGCATGGCCTTCAAGCTGCACCAATTTGAGGTACTCGTTTACCTTGGGGGCAATTTCAGCCTTGGGGTGGCGTTTGATCCGCAGGGGAAAGGCGACGTTTTCGGAGACCGTCAAATGGGGGAAAAGGGCGTAATTCTGAAAGACCGTGTTGGCCTGCCGCCGGTTGGGGGGCAGGGGAAGCACATCAACGCCGTCAAAGGTGACCAACCCGTAATCCGGGCTTTCAAAGCCCGCGATGATCCGCAGAAGGGTGGTTTTGCCGCATCCTGAGGGGCCCAAAAGGGAGAAAAACTCGCCCTTTTTTATTCCAAGGCTCACCTCGTTTAAGACCTTAAAGTCACCGAAGGACTTGGAAACATCCTCGACAACCACATCGCTTCCTTTCAATCCGGTTCTCACAACCTCTCTTCAAATACAGCTCGCCGTGCATAAAGCCGGTATTTTTTCTTTTCTAAATTTAAGTCTAAGAGGAACAATGCGGATTTTAGGGATTAAAGTCAATCAGTTTTAGAAAAAAAAGTAAAAAAATACTTTTATTCAATAACCCTGATGGTATTTTCCTTCCGGGGCGGCGGGGCCGAGGGCTTGGCGATGTAACCGATTGCCGCAGAGGAGCATATGGTGTGCTCCCGTGGAATTCCCAGGGTAAAGAGAAATTCCCGGACCCCCGGATCGTTCCGCAGCCAATGGGGGGAGTTGATGTAGCAGCTTCCTAGCCCCAGGCTTTCCGCGGCGAGGAAGATGTTTTCCAGGGCCAGGGCACAGTCGGCCATGGCGTTTTCGTAATTGGGTTTGTTGGAAGCGATAATCAAAGCCGGGGCGTGGTTGCAGAAATGAAAATCCTCATTTTGGGCGGCCTTTTTGGCCCCGTGCTTGCCGGGGTAATCATCATCGGGGGTCCAGACCAGGAAACCCCGGCGCAGCAACCCGTTGAGTTTTGAAATGATCTCCCGGTTCAGGATGGCGGTAAAAAGCCAGCTCTGGTTATTACCGCCGCTGGGGGCCCAAATGGCGGCATCCAGCAGTTTTTCTATATCCTGCCGGGGCACTGGCTTATCCTGAAAGGACCGGGTGGATCTACGAGAATGGATGAGGGTGAAAATATCATCTGACATAGGAATCCTCCTTAAGAAAACTTAAAAAATTTCCGGGGATTTCAGAACCCCCTGGGGCCAGAACCGGTACTCGTAAGTCCAGGCCGGACCACCGGTGCGCCATGAATTAGGACCCCACCAGTAACCGGGATCACGGACATTGTTATGCAGCTGGCCGAAGGTATTGATTCGGCTGCCGAAGTAGGCCAGCTCAATCTTATGGAGCCCGTCGGCAAGCCCCTTTACGGTGAGCCGGTAGGGGGAATAGGCGATAACCCCCTGATCCGCGCCGCAATCCATACCCTTTGCGCCGTCAACCTTTATCCGCAGCAACTGGCCCCGGTAACTGGTCACCGCAATGGTGAGTTCCCCGTTCCGACTCTCCGCTTCCAGATGGTAACTAAGATTTCCGCCGTAGAAGGGGAGTCCCTGGCGGCTGATGTCCCCAAAGGTCAGAGCCCGGACCGGTTCGCAGAGGGTACAGCGGATTCCCGTAACCTTTACCCCGAAATCGCCCAGCAGATAGACGGCTTCCACATTGGTTTTGCGGCCGTAGGGGAAACTTATTTCCAGGACATTGAGGCCCGGCTTTACCGAAGGCAATTTGAGTTTGCCGATACAGCGATCCACGTACCAGCCTTCCGGGGAAGCCGCCGGGGTTCCGTTGAAGGTCACCGCGGCATTGGCGGCGTCTTCCAGGGCAAGCTCTGTCCCCGCAATTGCCAGCTCGCTTTCAAAGGTATAACGCAGATGCAGGGTATGGGGGGTACTCAGATCATTTTCAACCCAGGGCTGGGCAAAGGCTTTCCCCCGGCTGGGCCAGCCCAGCTCTTCCCGCAGAACATTGTCCAGCCGGAGGATCTCCTCTGCAGGGCGCAGGGCGCCTGAGTCCAGGGCGTATTCGGCAAAATCCAAAAGCAGCACATTGGGTTCATGGAGGGTGATCGGTACGGGCTTAAGGAAGCGGGTACAGTGCGCCGCTTGCGTCGGGGCGCTTTTATTGTCAATGTCCGTCAGGACATTGGCGGACCGGGCGGCGGGTACGGCCTTGTCCGGGGCCCCGGCCTTTTCCAGCTTTACCAGTAGGCTGTCATGTTCATAAAGGGGTGCGGAAAAAACAGTCCAGCCGTCCCGGATCGCCGCCGAAAGGGGGCTGGTACTGCCTTTTATCGTATCGTAAAAGATGACCTGCCATTCTCCCCGGATGTTTATTTGGTAGAGATCCCCCTGGGGTATGTCGGGGTTGACCGGGTTATCCGCATGGGCAAGGAAGAGCCAGCGCCCTGAACCTTCTTCTTCCCGCATCTGGTAGATGAAGCCCGATGTCTCCGCACCGGTGCTGTCCCGAACAAGGATGTCGCGGTCAGCGGCAAGGGCTTCCATGATGGGGAGCCGTTCAAAGCCGATATGCTCGCTCCGCTCCCAGAGTTTTAAGCCGCCGTCATTACGGTAGGCGTCGATGTAGGCGGGGGGCGGCCCCAGGAAGATCAGCCTGCCCCCAGCGTTGCGGAAGGCTTCCAGCCGGTCCATGGTGGTTTTCCGTATGGTTTCCATGGCCGGGACAATAATGGTTTGGTAACGCATCTTGCCCACCGGGAAGGCGGCGGCGCCGATAGCGGAAGGATCACAGAGACCCGGCAGGGTGGATTCGCAGATGTAGTCAAAATCGATAAGACCCCGCAGAAGCCAGTCGCAGAGGTTCTGGAAACGTTGATCCTGCTCTTCCCTGATGGCCAGGGTGTTTTCCCGTGGTCCCCAGTGGAGCCAGTAACTTTCGATGGGGTGGATGATCCCGACATTTGCCGTTGCCCGGCCCCGTGTCAGGACCGAGGCAAGCCGGGCAAAATGATCCTCCACATAGGGATATTCCTGATACCAGGGGGCCTGATAGTTAAAAGTACCGGGATAATCCCGTTTGGCCTCGCCGTTCATGGAGACCCAGGAAAGATGGGGCACCCGGACCGTAACCCCCAGCGCGGCCTGCCAGTCCCCCTGGAGCTTGTGGCCCCGAAAATCAAAGTCCCAGTTGGTAACCCCGTACAGTTCCGAGAGCACACCCGGATAGCCGTATTGCCGAGCCGCGGACTGGGCCTGCTTGGCGGTGGTGAATTCCCGCCGGTCGCAGAGCATGTCGATCCCCGGCAGCTGGAAACTGCGGTAGGAACGCATGGCCTCACCCAGGGCATGGGTCTGGCTTTCCAGGGTCGGCTCCTCCATCATGTGGCCGGTGAGCATCAGCCCATGGGCGGCGCACCATGCCCCGCACTGATCCGCAAAGGCCGAGGCAAACCGTTCGGCGATATGGTCGTGGTAGTGGTAACGGATCGGGGAGACATTCCCCTCGGGAAGATCCCAGATAAGTTCGGGAAGGCCCGCTATGAGGTCCTCCCCGTTGTAGGCGGCCTTATATGTTTCGTTGATATCGGCGGTCCAGGGCAGGGTAAGGTCCCGGTCCTCGCGGGCAAAGCGGAGGGTTCCTTTTTGGGAGAACTGGGGCTCATCGGTAAAGATCGCCGGAATAAGGCCCCCAAAATCACGGGAAAATTTTTGCCCGTACCGTTCATAGGTAACGCGGATAAATTCCTGGATAGCCGCAGGGTTCAGGGTATCCGCATAGGTCTGATTATTGAACCAAGGGTTGGGCAGGGAAGTTTCCATATAGGCATAAAGCTTGAAGCCCCGTGCCTCATCCTGTTCGCCAATTTTCCGGTAACTTTCCAGGGAACCCTTTTTATCCAGCGCAATATCGAAACAGGCGATAAGTTCGCCGTTTTCGGTACGTCCCGATGTGGCCCGGCTCTGCTGTTCGGCAATGATATCTCCAGGAGCGCCATAGGGCCGCCGGGTAAGGAGCAGGTGCCGGATACGGTAGGCCGGATTTTTGGTTACGATGCCCCCGGCAGCCCCCGAAGGCCAGCGGTCCTCATCGTAAAGCCAGGGGAGCATGTTTTCGCTGCGGGCCTTTTCCACACAAGCTTCCACAATTTCCATGTATTCATCACTTAAATATTCGGTTGCCAGCCCGGTACGCACATGCATGTGGAACCCGCCGAAACCCAGCTTTTTGAGTTCCCCAATCTGCCGGACAAGCTCATCCTTTTCCAGTTTGTTGTTCCACGCCCAAAATGGCGCGGCCCGGTATTCTTTTTGGGGATTTTTGAATTCCTCCGCCGTCAAAGGCTGTTCCCGTTTCGGATATAACATGGTTGTCCCCCTGGAAATTAGTTTGGCATACTTCCGCCGGGGACGCAACGAAATTCCATAAAATCATTCGGATTATTCATTCAACGGGATAGGGCCAGAGCTTTCCGTTCCTGTCTTTGAGGAGGTAAACCCGTCCCTCCGGCCGCTCCTCCTCCCCGGCGATGCTTTCTTCTGAAAGGCGGATTTTGCCGCCGCCGCCGGGCAGGTCCACCGCGTAGGCGGGGATCAGAGGGACAGAGCTTGAATCGTCCTTGAGCTCTGTCCCTGCGGGGGCTGGAACTAAAGTTCCCTGCAGTTCCCGGTACAGCGCAAGCCCCTGTTTGAGGGGGACACGGAAGTGGGCGGTGCCGGGGGCAAGGTCGAGTTGGAAGAGGTAGTAGGGGATGAGCCCCAGGTCCCGGCATTCCCGGAAAAGTGCGGCCAGAGTTTCAACATTGTCGTTGACGTCCTTGAGGAGCACGGTCTGGACCAGCACGGGGATACCCGCTTCTACAATGGCGGTGAGGGCGTTGCGGCTCTTCGGGGACAGTTCCCGTGGGTGGTTGATGTGGACCGCCAGACGGAGGGGCGAAAAACGGCGGAGCAGGCCGACAAATTCAGGCGTGATCCGGTCCGGGGCGGTGATAGGGAGCCGGGTACAGATGCGCAGGGACAGAGCTGAATTTGCTATTCGCAGGTTTGGCCTTGCTTCGCGGAGGCCTGGCGTTGCTGATCGCAAGCCTGGCCTTGCTTCGCGAAGGCCTTGGAAAAGCCATTCCAGCCGCTCGTTGGAAGCAGTTAAGGGGTCACCGCCGGAGACAAGAATTTCCCGGATTTCAGGATGATCTTTCAGATAGACAAGAACCGGTTCCAGTTCTGCCGCAGTAATAAAGGGCGCCGCCATCCATTCCCCTCGCGCTGTTTCGGCTACCCATACCCGGCGGAAACAGAAACGGCAGAAGCCGCCGCAGTGGGCGGTGGTCTTGAGCAGCGCCCGGTCCGCATACTGGTGGATCAATCGGGGGGTGGCCCGATGGCATGACTCTCCCAGGGGATCATTAAGGGCAAAGGGATCGCACTGCGTTTCCCGTGGGTCGGGCATAAATTGCCGGCGGATGGGATCGTCCGGCTCGGGCCCCGCCAGAGAGGCGAAATGTGAAGTGACGGCAAATGGCAGGCCGCTGCGGGCCGCAATTCCCTCAATGTATGTCCGCTCTTCAGTGCTTATTGATGCGGATAAGGCGGGAGGGAGAGCGTCAATAGTAGTTATAAGTTTCAATGTGTTTTCCTGAATGCTGCATATCTTAACATAGTATACTATCTGTGTCTTATTGTTTCATAATGGTAATCGTGATAAGATGCAGCAGCGTTGGTAATGATGGTAAATAAAAAAGAATTGTCAGAAAGGGATATAATAACTCAATTCATCATACCGAATATCGTCCGTTCGGGCTGGGACCTCGAAACGCAAATCCGGGAAGAGATCTGCTTTACCGATGGCCGAATTTTTGTTAAGGGAAACAAGACTGCGCGCGGCGAGCGAAAGCGGGCGGACATCATTTTATACTATAAGCCCAATATCCCGGTGGCCATTATCGAAGCTAAAGACAACACCCATTCTATAGGGGCGGGAATGCAACAGGCGTTGGACTACGCTCAAATCCTGGACATCCCGGTTGTATACAGCTCCAATGGTGATGGATTCCTTGAACATGACCGTATCGGGACACCGGGGAAAGTCGAACGAAACCTTGGGCTGGAGCGCTTTCCTACACCTGCCGAATTATGGGCAAAGTACAAAATCTATAAAGGCATAGAAACCCCGCAGCAGGAGACTATTTCCTCCCATGATTATTTCTTTGACGGTTCAGGCAGAACCCCCCGTTACTATCAGCAGATTGCCATCAATCGAACGGTGGAAGCTATCGCAAAGGGTCAAAATCGAATCCTTCTGGTAATGGCAACCGGTACGGGAAAAACCTATACTGCATTTCAGATCATCTACCGGCTTTGGAAAAGCGGAACGAAAAAGCGAATTCTCTTTTTAGCTGACCGTAAAGCATTGATAGACCAAACCAAACGGGGTGATTTTAAACACTTCAAAGACAAGATGACCGTTGTCCGTAAAAAGATAATCGACAAGGCTTTTGAAATATACCTTGCCCTCTATCAGGGATTAACCAATTATGATGAAGACTCGGATGCCTATAAACAATTCAGTCCCGATTTTTTTGACCTTATCGTAATTGATGAATGTCACCGGGGAAGTGCAGCCGCAGACAGTGCATGGCGAAGTATTCTTGAGTACTTTTCCAAAGCAACCCATATCGGACTAACCGCTACCCCAAAGGAAACCAACACCATATCCAACATTGAGTATTTTGGCGATCCCCTCTATACCTACTCCCTCAAGCAGGGCATTGAAGACGGCTTTCTCGCGCCCTACAAGGTTTTACGGATTGGTATAAACATTGATCTTGAAGGCTGGCGGCCTGACATGGAGGTCCGGGACAGCACCGGAGACCCGGTTGAAGACCGTATCTACAATACCAGAGATTATGACCGAAACCTCGTGATCGATGAACGTACAAAAATTGTCGCACGCAAAGTTACGGAGTATTTGCGAAAGACAAATCCCCATGACAAGACTATTGTTTTTTGTGTTGACATTGAACACGCCGAGCGGATGCGTCAGGCATTGGCCAATGAAAACCCTGATGAAGTCCTGAAATCCCATAAATACATCATGCGTATTACCGGGGATGATGATACCGGTAAACGTGAATTGGATAACTTCATCAATCCCGAAGAAGTCTATCCGGTCATTGCCATCACTTCAAAATTGATGACCACCGGCGTGGATGCCCAGACCTGTAAGCTGATTGTGCTGGAATCAAACATAGCATCCATGACCGAGTTTAAGCAGATCATTGGCCGGGGAACCCGCATTAACGAAGAATACGGTAAGCAATTTTTCACCATCATGGACTTTCGTAATGTCACAGACCTTTTTGCCGATCCTGCCTTTGACGGCGATCCGGTGCAGATCAAGCAGGTAGACAGCGAGTATGAATTAACCGACGACGACATAAATCCCGAAGAAAATGACCCCATCATTGATCTCGAAACAGGTGAAGAAGTTGATTTTGGCGATGATGCGGAACCGGGGATCACCGACAAGCCAATTATTATTGATGGCGGAGAAATCACAGAGGAGCGCAAAGGTAAGGTCTATGTTGCGGGGATAGATGTCTCTATTCTGCATGAGCGTATACAGCACCTGGACGCAAACGGAAAACTAATTACCGAAAGCCTAAAGGAATATACCAGGAAAGGACTGCTCCGTGAATTCCGCAGCCTTGACGATTTCCTTGCAAAATGGAACCATGCCGACAAGAAGAAAACTATCATTGATGAATTGGAAAAACACGGCGTGATCCTCGAAAACCTGATGGAAGAAGTGAAGAAAGACCTGGACATTTTCGACCTTATCTGCCATGTGGCCTGGGATAAACCGGCTCTAAGCCGCCGGGAACGGGCCAACGCCGTGCAGAAACGGAACTATTTCACCAAATACGGAGAAAAGGCCCAGGCGGTATTGCTGGCCCTCCTTGACAAGTATGCCAGTGAGGGCATTGAAAATATCGAGGAGTTGTCCATACTAAAAGCTCCGCCCCTTAATGACTACGGAACCCCGGCGGAGATCATCGGCGCTTTTGGCAGCAAGGAAAAGTATCTCAAGGCAATCCGGGAACTGGAAGCGGAATTGTACAGGGCGGCGTAGAATGAATCATATTGACATACTTAACGTTTGTATTGTATTATACAAATCAGGATGGCTTTAAATGAATTCACCATTGCCGACAAAACCGGTTTATAAACGGCAGCGTTTTCTCCTTTCCTTTATCAAGTCCATGGGAAAACCATCTACCGTTATAGATTTACAGAAATTACTATTCCTTTATTCAGAAAATCAGAAAAATGATTTTTATGATTTTATACCCTATCTTTATGGTTGTTATTCTTTTCAAGCTGCGGAAGATGTAAATACCCTCGAGCGAAACGGCTGGATAATGAAGACAGAAAACTTTATTCAATACCGATTTCCTGACTTTAAAAATCAATCCGAATTAAACTTTTCTGATAATTACGTACCCCCCAAAGAGCGCGGCAATAGCTTAATCAAGTTGGTCTATGAGCAATATCCCTATTTTGCCATTAACAGCAAGATAGCCCGTGAAATTATGGACGAGCCGGGGCTGTCCCGTATTGAGGGAGTCAAAAAGAGTCTTAAAAAAAACACTCAAGTGCTATTTACCATAGGCTATGAGGGCATTTCCATTGAAAAGTACCTTAACACATTGATTCAGAACGATATCCGCTTATTGTGCGATGTACGCAGCAATCCCCTGAGCCGTAAATTTGGATTTTCTAAAAGCAATCTGCAGCACTATTTGAAAAACATCAATATAGAATATATTCACATTCCTGAACTCGGCATAATTTCTGAAAAAAGACAAAATCTTGAAACAGATGCCGATTATGTCCAATTATTTAAAAACTATGAAAAATCGCTGACATCCAGACAGCAATATCTTGAAAAAGTATACCAATTATTATCTTCAAAGAAACGAATCGCCCTAACTTGTTTTGAACACGATCCTTTACATTGCCATCGTCATATTATAAGCAAACAGATTGCAGATACCTATAATGTCACTACCGGGGACTTATAGTGGAACGGAAAATAACAGAATCGGCAACTATTCAAAGATTTCGAATAGTTGTATAAAAGGACACAGAGCATGGCATATAAACCCATTGAAATTGACCGGAAGAACCTCACCCTCATGGGAGTGCGTTTCCCCGATTTGGAAACCCTGAACAGTACCGCCGATGCCATTGGTTCAAATATGTTTGAAGGCTTTGAACCGACGGCAAAGGGCATAGCTATTATTCGGGATTATGTTACTGATAAGATCACCATTGCGGATGTCTTACAAATGGCAAAGGACAGAATGTATGGGTAAGGTTTACAAGTATATCGATCCTGACGTGAAAAAACTGGCTGATTTGATTCTGGAGTTGATGCGGGGGGCGGGGGATGAGTGATTGGCCGATGTGCTCAATAGGATCTCTTTGTGACATTGTAAAAGGCGAAACCGGTCTGGCGAGTGCAACACCGGGGGAATATCCATTAGTGACAACCGGGGCGGAACGAAAAACGGCCAACACCTGGCAATTCGATACGGATGCGGTTTGTATACCATTGGTCTCATCGACAGGGCATGGCAAGAAAACGCTGAACTATGTTCACTATCAGGAAGGCAAATTCGCCCTTGGAACTATTCTTGCCGCAGTGATACCAAAGGACAAAAATATTTTATCGGCGTCCTATATGCACCGATATTTGCAATTCTATAAAGACAGAAAGATTGTTCCGCTCATGCGAGGCGCCGCCAATGTTTCTTTGGCGGTAAAGGATATTGCTAAGATCGAAATCCCCGTCCCGCCGATTGAGAAACAAAAGAGTTTGATACAATTGCTTGAAACAATTAATATCCTTGACACACAGGTGAAAGAACAAAATAGGCGGGTGGAATATCTGTTACAGGCCGTTCTGCGGGAGGCGTTTGAGGGAGCAGAGCTCAAAGAAGAACCACTCCCTCAAACTTGAACTACCGGTGGTTAAGCCGATCAATCTCCTGGTTATACCGATTGATTGCATTATTAACCTGCTGGTTATACTGCCGGACAGCCTGATTATACTGATTTATGGCTTGCCGCTGTTTTTGTTGCACTTGCCTAATCATGTTTTTCGCTTGTGAGATTGAAATATGTCTTGCCATTTATGACCTCCTTTAGTGGCAGTTATCTTTCATGCATTCACACCGATGGCCAGCATTCCGGAGTGCTTCCTGTTTAGTGACTTCACTAAAATCAGGTGGACTTTTTCCAGGTGTTCCATAGGTGCCTGTATTAGAATGGCAACTTTGACATAACACCTGTGCATTGTTAATGTCATTTCCGCCATCACGCCGTTTGTGATGAACCTCAAGGTTCCTCGTTGCAGTACATCTGCTCATTTTCCCCTCCTCATCCGGGAATGTTTCGCGGATCATGACCGTGGCTATCGCTACCTTGAATAACCCCGTCTTTTCCGTGAATAATGAATTCTGTTCCTTGGTTGCGGGAGATTTCACGCCCCAAGTCTACAGCCGCTTGCTTTGTTCTGGTATGGGCACTTGCCTTATCAGAACCCGCACGTTTTACATCCCAGCCACCCTTTGCGGCAGGAACTACGTGATGTTGATTAGATGCCATATAGCACCTCCTTCGAATAACGAGATCAAGCATGGCTTGACCGACACAATCATTCTGTCTATAATATAAACACCCCGAAGAGAAGTGTCAAGTAAATTATGGCGAAATCGACATAAAAAAGAGGATTTTTATGGAAAAAGTGGAAATTTTTACAGAAAGACTCAAAACCGCCCGTGAAACTCGAAAATTGACCCAGGCGGAACTTGGTATAAAGGCGGGTTTGCCGCCAAGTTCAATAGCCCATTTTGAAAACGGCTCTCGCAAGCCGTCTTTTGATACATTACGGCGTCTTGCAAGTGCTCTTGATATGACCACAGATTTCCTATTAGGCAGGGTAGAAGACCCGACAATGGCACCTGATGGAGACATTCTTTATAGGAATATGCAAAAACTTTCTAGTACCGACCGTGAACTTGCAGCAGATTTTCTTAAAATGCTTGCCGACAGGAATATAAAAAATGATAAAAGCATTTGACTATTCAATGGCACAACAGCGTGCTATTAAAATTCTTGAACGCTACAAAATTTCGACACTGCCAGTTAATCCAGCGGATATTGCAAAAGCAGAAGGCCTAATGGTTAAAGAAATAGGCAAAAGTGAACCGGGTGTATCTGGAATGTTGCTCCGCTCAGGTGATCGCTTCGGGATTATGTATTCCACATATTTGCATAATCAAGGATTTGAAAATTTTAGCATCGCACATGAGTTGGGGCATTTCTACTTAGACGGTCACATAGACCATGTTTTTAAAGCGGGAGATATTCACATTTCAAATGCCGGATCTTTTTCTAAAGATCAATATGAACAAGAGGCCGATGCTTTTGCAGCAAGTTTATTAATGCCGGAATCAATGTTAAAGGACATTCTTTGGAAAATAGGGGATGGCTTTTCGGCAATAGAATCATTATCCCGATTATGTAATACATCTTTAACGGCTTCTGCGTTACGTTTCACTGATTTAACTGAGAATTTTATGATTGTTATTATTAGTACAAACAACATTATTGATTACTGCAGGATTTCAAAGAAAGTTTGGAATCTAAAAGATATTTTTATCCCTAAACATGGACAGAAAATACCACCGAATACTATTACAGAAAAACTATACAATAATTCAAACAATACAGAGAGTATGAATCACTTGTCAGGGGATGTCGATATCAGTGACTGGCTTGAAACGGAAAAGTCATATTATGCAACAGAGGAAGTCATCCGTTTAGGAAAGTATGAAAGGGTACTTACGGTGATCTCAAAATGATATTCTGTCAAACTAAAAGAATCGTCCTTAAAATCATCGCCGCCAAGGTGAAACCATGAAACAAATCGAACCTGTCATTCTCAATCGGCATAGCATCCGCCTAAAAGGATACGATTATACGCAATCAGGATTGTATTTTATTACGACATGTGTGCAAAACCGTGAACATATGTTTGGTAAAATTGTAGAAGGGGAAATGATATTGAACGATGCAGGGGAAACAGTCAAAATGGTTTGGGATGAATTACCGCAACATTACTTCAACATTCAATTGGATGCATTTGTGATCATGCCGGATCATATTCATGGAATAATAATTATTACGGAGCCGAAATCCATCCATGCCGAATCATGCAGCCATGGCTTATCGGAAATCGTTCGCGGATTAAAAACATTTTCTGCCCGCAAAATCAATGAATTGCATAATACGCCGGGAAAGAAATTATGGCAACGAAATTATTACGAACATATTATCCGCGATGAAAGAGAATATCTGAATATCGCTCAATATATCGAAAACAATCCCCAAAAATGGGAAAAAGATCATAGTACGGGCGGGTTTGAAACCCGCCCCGACGAAATTCTATCCGCCCCTCAAAAAATCTCTCCCCCTATAAAGGATAAAACCCCATGAAATCCCTCGCCCCCCTCATCAAATCCCTCCAAAACATCATGCGCAAGGACCAGGGCGTCTCCGGCGATGCCCAGCGCATAGAACAGCTCGGCTGGATGCTTACCCTGAAAATCATCGACGACAAAGACACCGAACTGGAACTCTTAAACGATGACTATAAATCCGTAATCCCCGCCAAACTGCAATGGCGTAATTGGGCGGCGGATGCGGAGGGGATGACCGGGGACGAGTTAAAGGACTTCATCGACCGCAGGCTGTTCCCCGGCCTCAAGGCCATCAATGTGAGTACCGGCAGCAAGCGGGCACTGCTGATACGGGAGATATTTGAGGGCACCAACAACTATATGAAAAACGGCACCATCATCCGCCAGGTGCTGAATCAACTTAACCAGATTGATTTCAATGTGTCCGAAGACCGGCACCTCTTTGGGGACATCTACGAAACTATCCTGCGGGACCTGCAAAGCGCCGGTAATTACGGAGAGTTTTACACGCCACGGGCAATCACCGGGCTTCTCACCGAAATTATCAATCCCCGGCTGGGCGAAAAGATTCTTGACCCTGCCTGCGGGACCGGCGGCTTCTTAACCAGTGCTATCGAAAATATCCGCAGACAGGATGTAAAGGGCGTTCGGGATTTGAAAAAACTGGAAGACACCGTGCATGGCATGGAGTTCAAACCCTTGCCTTTTATGCTCTGCGTGACCAACCTTATTCTCCACGATATTGACGCGCCGAACATTGATTACACCGACAGCCTGAACCGGGAATATACCGGCATCGGCGCCAGGGATCGGGTGGATGTGATTCTGGCGAATCCGCCCTTCGGCGCTTCGGTGACCGATGGGGTGGAGACCAACTTTCCCCTCAACTTCCGCACCACAGAAAGCGCTGATCTCTTTCTTCTATTGATGATCCGTTACCTCAAAGACGGGGGCCGGGCGGCGATAGTCCTTCCCGACGGCTCACTCACCGGCGATGGGGTTAAGGCCCGCATCCGGGAGGAATGGCTTGCCAAATGCAATCTGCACACCATTGTGCGCCTGCCCAATTCGGTGTTTCAGCCTTATGCCAGCGTTGCTACCAATCTGCTCTTTTTTACCAGGGGTGAGCCCACCAAAGATATTTGGTATTGGGAGCACAAACTGCCTGAGGGGATAAAGGCCTATTCCAAAACAAAGCCGATACAAAAAGATGAGTTTGCGTCCCTTAAGAAATGGTGGACTAAACGAAAAGAAAATGATCAAGCCTGGAAGGTTTCGATCAAGACTTTGCAGGAAAACGGCTTTAACCTGGACATCAAGAATCCCTATGTTCCCGAAGAGGAACAGCAATACTCCAGCGGAGAACTGCTTGCCATGCTCCATGAATCATTCCGCAAAAGTGATGATCTGGTTGCGAAACTGAAAAAGGAGCTGGGGGTATAACTCCAATGCGATCTTAATCGATCATCAGCAATGCCATCACCTTCGCGTCCCCCAAAATATTCCCGATGATCGCATACTCATTTGGCTGATGGGCGGTGTCATCAATACGGCACCAGACCGCCGAATCAATGCCCTCATTGCGGAGATAGGCCCCCACGGTCCCGCCGCCAATGCCGATGGGTTTGGTTTTGACGCCGTAGACTTCCGCGGCGCTTTTGGAAAGAAGTTTTACCAGCGGGGCCTCTGCGGAAGTTGGTTTGGACTCCATGCACTGGGGTGTGGTGTAGGTGATAGTAACCCTGTGTTTGGCCTCAACTTCTGCCTTGATGCGGTCGATTTCCGCCAGCACGGTTTTGACCGGGTAGCGGGGGAGGATGCGCATGTCCATGCAGAATACGTCCTCGCCGGGGATGGTGTTGATGTTGGGGACGTTGGCCTCTTTCTTGGTGGGCTGGAAGGTGGAATAGTCGGGCTCAAAAAGGGGATCATGATCGGCAAACTTTTCCGAAAGCCCGTAGTGGAGCCGCACCGCCAAATCCGCCCCGGCAAGGTGGGCATTGGCCCCCTGATCCGGCCGGGAACCGTGGGCCTGCAGCCCGTGGGTGACGAACCGCGCCCAGACCAGGTTCTTCTCGGCAATCTCGATGCTGGCCCCTTCACTGTCCCCGCCGTCGGGGATAAGGACCATGTCGTCCTTGCGGAAAAGATCCGGCTTGTTTTTGATAAGCCAACCAATACCGTAGGCGCTGCCGTTTTCTTCATCCGCGGCGAACAACAGCTTTACTGTGCGGGACGGGGTGATCCCCTGCTTGACGAGGGACAGGGCCGCCAGCACCGACGAGCTAAGCCCCTGCTGGTTATCTTCCACACCCCGGCCGATAAGACGCGGGCCCAGGGGCGTACCGTCAGGACGGGTTCCGCCATCGGCCTGAACCACGGTCCAGGGATCGGTCTTCCAGAGGTTCGCCTCTCCCGGCGGCACCACGTCGATGTGGCTCATGATCCAGATCCGGGGACCGGTGTCGTTTTTACCGGGAATGGTTGCAATCAGGCTTGGCCTGACTCCGCCCTTTGCCCGCGCATCCGGGGCATCGTAGCGTTCCAGTTGGATGATGCCATGGGCTTTAAGCCAGGATTCCAGAAACATGCACTTGTCCAGTTCGCCTTCTCCGCCTGCATCGGGGGAAATAGCGGGGCGCTTGCACAGCTCCGTTTCCAGTTCAACAAGAAGGGGAACGCTGTTATCGATAAACTTAAAAATCTTGTCTTTCATGGTTGGTACCTCATTGCTTATTGTAAACATCCCAGGATGTTTTGATGAGCGTCTCCATGTCGGAATGCTTCGCCTTCCAGCCTAAAAGTTCATGGGCAAGCCCCGATGATGCGGTGAGCCTGGCGGGATCGCCGGGGCGGCGGCCTACGGTTTTCGCGGGGATGGGCCTGCCGCTCACCTTACGGGCGGTTTCCAGCACCTCAAGGACGGAGCTGCCGGTTTCGCTTCCCAGATTGATGGAAAGGCTCTTGCCGGTGCGGTTGATGTAGTCCAGGGCCGCCGCATGGCCCGTTGCAAGATCGCTCACATGCACATAGTCCCGGATGCAGGTGCCGTCCGGCGTGTCGTAGTCGTCACCGAAAACCTGCACTTCCTTGCGTATGCCGACTGCGGCTTCCATGATGATGGGGATGAGGTTCGCGGGGTTCTGCTCAAGCCCGGCGAGGCGGCCCTTTACATCGTAGCCTGCCGCGTTGAAGTAACGCAGTGCGGCAAAGTGTATCCCCTTGAGCTTATCGTACCAGTGCAGAAACCGCTCGATTTCCAGCTTGGTGAAGCCGTAGTAGTTTTCAGGATTCGTTGGGTGTTTCTCATCGATGGGGAGGTACTGGGGCTCCCCGTAAACCGCCGCGCTGGAAGAAAAGACGATGTTCCTGATCCCCGTTTCTGCCGCAACATTGAGGATATTCATGGTCCCGCTGATGTTGTTCACCGAGTATTTTTCCGGCCTCACCATGGATTCCCCGGCTGCCTTGGCCGCTGCGAGGTGCACCAGGGCATCGAAGGGCGCGCCTGTTTTTCCGCCCGTAGCATTGCCCGCCGCAGCATCGCTCTTGCCCGATGCGGCCCGTAACAGCCCGGCATAGTCCAGGATGTCCCCATGGATAAAACGGGCCTCGGGAAACAGGTTCCGCCTGAGGCCGCTCGAAAGGTTATCAAACACCGTCACCTGGTGTCCCTGATCCAGAAATTCCCGGGCCACATGGCTTCCAATGTACCCCGCTCCGCCGATTATTAAAATGTTCATGGGGTAAGTATAAAACAAAGAGGATTTTTTTTATAGGGCATAGGCTGCTTGATCAGCAATTCTCATTTTAGCCTTCTAAAGTTAACCACGAACCACACCAACCCCACGAATTTTTGCTCTGAAATCTCATTCTTTTTTCGTGTTGTTTGTGTGGTTCGTGGTTTAAATCTTTAGAAATTTTTTTTACTTCTTCCCCTTGTAAGTGTTCGGGAAGTCCTGCCTGCCCTTTTCAATGTAGTCCACCATTTTGTCAACGCACATTTGCATGGCCTTAAGGGTCAGCTCGGTGAACTTGTCCTTGTCGTACTGGCCAAGGATCATCGGCGTGCCCTCGGACCACACGTAGCGGTTATCAATTTCAGCGGTGGGCCCATTCCCGGACCCGGAGAGGGGTTTTACTGCTTTTGCGAAATTGCCCTCAAACTTGAGTTCAAGCGGCACCGACTCTCCACTACCCTTAATGGGATATGCCACCAATTGTCCCTTCTCGTTATACAGCCTCACGCTGAGGGTAACTTTGGGGAAGACGTTTACGCCGTCCAAAAGGCCGCCCTGGGCTATTTCGATGTCCCAGCTCGCCCGCGCAAAGCCTTTGGCGCCGACTGCCTGAGCCAAAGGTTCGGCAAACTTGTTGGCATACGAACCGTTGCGAGCGGTGTCCATATACTGCTTGTATGCGGGTGAATTATACACGGTGTCTTTGTCCACCAGGGGAATGCCCGCCTTGGCAAAGCCGGAGCGAACCATATCGCTTCCCGCCGCCCCGATTGCGTCCTCGTCCAGGTCGACCGCTATGGCATCTGTTACGGCATCCACAGCCAAATCAACAGCCGCTTTAGCAAGAGCGCCCAGTAATGAACCGCCGCCGCTTGAGTTGTTTTTCTTCGCCTGTCTTTCCCGCTCGGCAGTCGTCATTATCTTTTCGGGATACGTAATGTTGAGTACCGCTACCGGCGAAAACTCCGCGTAATCACCCCGCTCGATAAAAGCCGTTGCCTTTGGCCCGCTTGCGCAGCCCATCATTGACACTGTGAGGACAGCCATTGCCGCCGCGGCCAATACTCCTGACTTCGTAAACTTCTTCATAAACACACTCCTTTTCCCATTTAGGCAGGGATCGCCTTCCTTAAGATTTGCCTTCCCGTTCATTGGACCACCAATAATCAGGTAAGCATGGGGTTATTTTAGGGAAAAGCGTTTTTGCGGTATGTAGTCTTTTTGTAGTCTTGCGCCAAATTCGTGTAGTCTTTTGGGGGACAAGCCAAAAAACCGTGAAAAAAGGGCGGGGATTTGCCCCTTGGCGGCCTTCCAAAAAGCCGGAAATGAGGTATGTCCGATTTCTATCGACAAACGGCCCGAAGGGACGTATGGCGTCGTCCGCGATAGCGGGTTATAAATCCATTCCTATCGACAAACGGCCCGAAGGGACGTATATTTAGGGCAGGGGTCAAATATGGAGACAACACAAGCGATAGGCGAAGGGCTGACTTTTGAGAAGGTTTGGGCGGCGATAATGGAGTTGCGGGAAAGCCAGAAGGAGACCGACCGGCAAATACAAGAAAACGGCCGGCAAATGAGAGAATCCGGTAAACGGCTTGATAAACAACTTGGGGAACTGGGCAACCGTTTCGGCGAAATGGTTGAATACATGGTTATACCAAACTTGTTGACGAAGTTTAACGAACTGGGTTTTACCTTTACCAAGGCAGGCCGCAACAAAATCACCGACAAAGAACACGATATTTTTGCGGAAGTTGACGCCTTTCTGGAAAACGGCGACAAGGTGATGGTCGTTGAAACAAAGACCAAGCCCGGTATTGACGACATAAACGATCATATTGAGCGCATGGAAAAACTGCGTAAATATGCGGATTTGCATGATGATAAAAGGAAATATCTCGGCGCTATTGCGGGAGTGGTTTTCGGCGGCAGTGAGAAAACCTATGCCTTGAAAAACGGCTTTTATGTGATTGAACCATCCGGCGACACATTCAATATCACCACGCCGACAGGCACGTATTATCCGCATGAATGGTGATACTCCTATATTGGATCGGGCATCAGATCAAGCAACTCCATCGCCGTGACACTGAACAGCTTGTTTGCCCCAGCAGGATCTCTTGCCCTACCCGCAAAACCTATAACCCGCACCCCACACCGTTTGTATGTGTACCGGATTGGACGGATCGCGCTCTATTTTTTTCCGTAAGCGGGTAATATGCTCGCGGACGGTATTGATATCGCCGTACAGGGCTTCACCCCAGATTTTATCGTAGAGTTTTTCTTTGCTAAAAACTATTTCAGGGTTTGAGGCAAGAAAAAAAAGTAATTCATATTCTTTGTTGGCAAGTTCTATTTCTGTTTCCGAAACAAAAACACGCCGTGTTGAGGGATTGATAACAATGTTTCCGGCGAAAATGTCGCTTACGATAATTTCTTTTTCTGCTGCCTCTCGTTTTTCTATGGTTGTTGTCTGCCGGGCGGTTTCTGTTATTCGCTTGAACCGGGCAATATGAGATTTTATCCGTGCCACGAGCTCTGCAGGGGTAAAATTCTTTGTAATGTAATCGTCCGCACCCAGGCCAAGCCCGCGCACCTTGTCAGTCTCCTCGCCCCGCGCGGTGACCATCAAAATTGGCACATTGATTTTGTCCCGTATTGAGCGGCATATTGCGTAGCCGTCAATGCCGGGCAGCATAATGTCAAGCAGAATAAGATCAAAGGTATCGTGCAAGGCGCGTTCCATGCCTTTAAGCCCATCGCTTTCCCGCGCTGTTTCAAAGCCGTTGATTTCGAGAAAATCCCGCTCAAGTTCCGCAATGGTGTCATCGTCCTCAATTATAAGAATGCGCGGCTTTGCCATGAAACTGCTGTTTCCGTGCTCATTTGTCATTGTATTCGTCCGCAAACCGAAGGTTTGATTCGACAAGCGGTAATTGATTTGCCAAAGGCAAATTAATCACTATCGCAAGCCCGCCCGCCTCCGGTAATTCGGCGCGAATCGAGCCGCCCATCTTGGCGATAATTTTTGCGCTGATGGCAAGCCCCAGCCCTGAACCTGTACGCTCGCCGGGACGAGCGACATTATTCCTGGAAGGATCGGCGCGGTAAAACACATCAAATAGTTTTTCAAGACTTTCAGGCGTTACGCCGGGGCCGTTGTCGGTAAAGGTTATTTCTGCCATTCCGGCTTTTTGCGCGGCTTCAAGGCGTATCTCTCCTTTTTCCGCCGTTTTATATTTTACGGCATTCTCAAAAATATTGACAACCACACGGCGGAACAAGAGCGGGTCGATACTGATATGCATATTCTCCGGTAATTCCCGCGCTATAAGCGTAAGTCCGCGCCGTTCATATTCGTCTCTCAATTCCACGATACAATCTTCTATAATTGCATCGCACGGTACCATCTGTGTTTCTGTTGTGAATTCATCCATATCCAGTTTTGAAAATAAAAACAGTTGATCGATGATGTGTTCCAGGTCGGCGGTTTTATTTTCAATAATGCCAAGATATTTTTCACGCTGTTCGCTTGTCGCGGCAACGCCGGATTTAATACCGTCAACACTCATTTTGATTGAAATAAGCGGCGAGCGTAAATCGTGGGAAATACCGGCTATCAATTCCTTCCGGCTGTTTTCATTTTTTTCAAGCCGTGCCGCCATTTCGTTGAAGGTATCACAGACCGGGCGGAATTCGTCGTCGTCGCTGTAGTGAAGCCGGAAAGACAGGTCGTTTTCACTGAATTGCCGTGCGCCTGCGGCCAGGGTGTCCAGAGGCTTCATAATTCGTTTTATGATGTTTCGTGTTAAAAGCTGATTTACCGTGAGTGTCAGGATAATCACTATTGCCATTGTGATACCCGTAAAAACAATTCCCAGCCCCGATGAATGCCAGTTTTCCAGAAAATCTATTTTTTCGGCAGTTCCGCTGTCAAAACTAACCCCGTTTAAAACAAGCACCGTTCCGCTGATGCCCACCATCAAAACCCAAAACAATAAAACCGGCAGCACAATCATGAGAATATTCGAGATAAAAACTCTGCGTTTAAGGGTCATTCGGTCTCCTTGTGTTTTTGTTCAGGGATATTGGTAATCATACCATTTTCCCTTTCTGTCCGGCTACCATCTTTCAGACTTTCATAAAAGGCGAAGTCGTAACCAACCGAAGCCAGGTCCAGCCAAAAAAGAACAGTATCAAATGGGTTATATTGCTCTTTGTTTTTACCCATTAAATATCTCTTCTTTTATAACAGGGAAAAGCGGTTCCAGGACAGAGTATCCCGGAACCGCTTTAAGCCTATTGCGCAGTTTGTTCACGCGGGGGTTTTCCTGCCTGCGGTAATCCGGAAAGTGAATTCTTTCCCAGGTGCGGCAGTAAATTGGGACGCCGGATTTCCCGTTTCGGAGAATAGATATTCAAGCCGAAGGTGATGTAGGGGTTGACGCTCAGCGTCGAATAGCCTTTCTGGTTCCAGTCTCTGCTCCAGTCCCCGCTATTCGATGTTTCGTGTGCGACACTGCCTCCTAAAAACGACCACATAACATTCGCGCCGCCTTTGATAAAGAATTTGTCGCCAATGTCAAACTTTAATCCGGCATCCGCGCCGACACCAAAGTTAAACATTGTCCTGAAATAATCATCGCCGTTTTCCTCATACCGCGCGAACAATCCGCTTCCGCCAATCCCAATGCCGGTTTGTAACGATACATTGTCCGTGAAGCGGATACGGAAAGCCGGGCCAAAGATCCCTTCCCATTGAAAGTCGTGATTACTATCTCCCACCACCGGAAACGCAAACGAGCCGTGATAAAATATACCGACGTTTTTGTGGTTCCAAAAGGAATAGCCATCAAAAGCCGCACCCGGCGATCCGAAATAGCTGTCGTCATTATCGGGATCAAACACAAAGGTGTTACTGAATACGAAACCGGCTGACAGGCTGGTTTCGTTTGCAGGAAGCACAAAAGGGGCGGCTTCCGGCGCTGTTTCTTGCGCCGTTCCCTTCGCCGCTTCCTGCGCGGTTACAAAGGACAGGGCAAAAATGAGCAAGAGAGACACAAATGCGATTCGTTTCATAAGAAACTCCTCTAAAAAAAGTTTTTACAACCATACGGCGTAAAACCAATAAGGAATGTTTTATTCTTTATTGATAGTGAAAATATATCCGCCAGGTGTAAACTGCTTATCAACAAACCATCAATTGTTTATCAACTTTTTGGGAATTTGGTTGTTCCATACAAATCATAAAAACAACCCGCCTGTAAACTAAAAGTGATGACCGAGACCAATGTATATTTCACGGTTTATTCCCGATGGCAGTTTCCCTGCGCTGGCTATCTCACGCAGATTCCACGCGATACTCCCCCGCAAAAAAATACTGCGCCAGGCAAAGGGGAATACGAGTACTTCTATGCCCCCGGTTACCAGAAAATCATCAAAATTAAACTTGAGTTTTTTAAGCGATACGCCATCGGAATCAAGCCTTGCCCCTTTGACAAAGGCCATATCAATTACCGGTGAAATCTGGAATTCAAAATCAAAATAGCGCAGACTTTCTTTATGCGTCCACGCAGAAAGCATAAACTTGAATACGCTGAACGGAAAATCAAAATTAAACGAAAGCATTTGGTCGGCGTTTATCGAACGATCAAGTATCCCGCGCAGCATAGCACCCGCTTCGGCGCGGTCCTGGTCATGGTAGTGTTCAGTGTCGTTAAACCACGCTTTATAGCGAACACGTGCGGATGCGGCAAAAAAGCTCGTGAATTGTTTATGCGCTATACCGAGCACCGATAAAGAATTATTCCATTCGTTAAACCCGGTATTATACTCAGTCGATGAAGTGAGCGCGGCTGCATAACCGGATCGAAAATTGGTTTTTTCTACCCATTTTATGTTATCAACACCGATTTCATTTCCAAACACCAGTACCGGCCCCTGCCTCCATCCCAAATCATTCCCGCCTAGCCGGTAGTTGATTATGCTTGACAGTTCGCTGGTAAAAAAAAGCTCCCCACCCTGCGGCAGTCCCAAGGGAAGCGGGATACGCCAGCGCGCAAAGGGTTTTGAATACATATAGCTTATATCTTCAAAAATTTCGGGATTTATCTTTTCAAATAAAAAGTATTCCTCCCGCAGGACAACGCCTTCGTCAAAACCCAGGGTAAACACGGTGTTTTTGAACGGAAGGTCAACGGAAATCCCGGTGATATTTTCAAAGGCAAGGGGTTCACCCACAACATACGCAAGCCCTGCGGCAAACTTGAATTTCCAGTCAAGTTCCAGGGCGCGAAACGGCAATTCGGTTTCCAGAGAGAGCGCATATTTCCCTTTTGAGGAATTGCCTAAATGAAAGTCATCAAGAGAATAACCGAAATTTATTTTGAGCGGCATCAAGGTACCCAGAAAATTATAATCCCGAAGTTTCAGCGAGGGCTCAAAGCCGGCGTTGGAACTGTACTTGGGTTCCGGGAGGATGACAAAGTTTCGCGTATCAACCACATTGACGGCAAGAGTAACGCCGTACCGCCCGTCCTCTTCTGCTGTCGTATAGGTGATGGTAACTTCCGCAAGCGCCCGGTTGTTCAATAATGTTTGCCGTTTCCGCTCGATATACCCGGTAAGCGCTTCATTGCCGTGCAACTCTTCGCCTATCACAAAACCGGCGGTACGCAGTATGGCGGACGGCTGCGTGCGCCCTTCAACGGCAACATCAATGTTTTTGATATAGTAGACTATATCTTCATGATCTTCCGCATATACCGATGCCATTACAACTAAAAAGAAGGCAGACAGCAAAAACACACACAGAATTCTTTTGTACAACATGACAAAAGGTTACCATGCAGATGTAAACTGTTTGTCAACAAAACATAAACTTTTTATAAACTTTTCCAAGAACAAGGACGGATAATCCGGCTGAACATGACAAAATACCCATTGCCATGCTCAAAGCGCGGACCGGCTGTTTTTAGGGCAGGAGTAAGCGCTCTATCGCGGCAGCCAAATCTTCAGGTTTTGTTGTGGGTGAATACCATGCTTTCACTTCTCCGTCACGGTTCACCAGGAATTTTGAAAAATTCCATTTGATGTCTTTGGCGCCGGTGAAGGGGGAAATGCTCTTTATCCGTTCAATAAGAGCGGCCGCCCCTTCATCGGTAGTTTCAGCAACCTGCTCTTTAAGATACACAAAAAGCGGCGCGGCATTATCGCCATTCACGTCAACTTTGGCAAACTGGGGAAAGGTTGTGTGGTATTGCGTCCGGCAAAATTCACAAATCTCCTCGGCGCTGCCCGGGGCTTGTCCGGCAAATTGATTACAGGGAAAGTCCAGAATTTCCAATCCTTTACCCTGATAGGTATCATACAAGGCTTGCAAACCGGTATATTGCGGAGTCAATCCGCACTTAGTGGCGGTATTGACAATCAAAAGCACCTTGCCTTTATAGCCGGCAAGTGACACGGGCTTTCCCTCACGGTCCGTAACCGTAAAATCATATAAATTCATACGTGTACTCCTTCGCTCTTTTCGAGCTTCTCAATACTATCACGTATGCCGTGCATTTTCAAGTCAAGCCATACGTTTTGCAGGGCAAAAGCAGTTAAGTTTGAATGAAGAATATTCCACCGCGAAGTCGAAAAAGTCAAAGAAGTCGAAGAAAGTTAAGGATGAAAAGAGGCCAAATTCCTAAATACTTATTCGACTTCTGCGACTTCGCGGTGAAAACTCCTCGGTTTGATCGTTTTCGGTAGGGGAAAAGTTAAATGCTTTTACCCTGTACGTTTCGGGGTAACTATTTAGATAATTTTATAATACTAATAGAGCCCCGTAAAACTACGGTAAACACAACCGCGCCAATAACCAAATCCGGTATTTTTGAACCTAACACCAGAACCAAAACACCGGCGGCGATAACGCCGATATTGACAATAACGTCATTGGAAGTAAATATTTTGCTTGCTTTAATATTTACTTCCTGGCCTTTTGTTTTACCCAGCAACAGCAAAGAAGCCGTATTTGCAATAAGGGCGACTACGGAAATAGCCATCATAATAATTGGATTTGGCACTGTTTCCTGCCCGATAAACCTTCTAATGACTTCCACGAAACCCGCGATTGCCAACAATAATTGCAGTATGCCGCTGATACGCGCAACACGTTTTTTGACAATAAGCGTCCCCGCTATGGCATAAATGCTCAAGCCGTAGACAAAAGCGTCCGCGAGTTCGTCCAGTGAATCCGCAACCAAACCCATTGAACGGGCGATAAAGCCTGAAGTGAGTCCAATGACAAACATTGAAAAATTGATAATCAATACCGTCCACAATAATTTTTTATTTGTGGTGTCATCATCCTGCGGTAAGCTTTCCGTATATGCGCCTGTTGCGGTAACACTTGAGCCAAAATTCAACGAGTTTATAGCCGCCGTTATACTTTCCAGTCCGCCGTCATGGAAAACGGTCAGGTCGCGGTTTTCAAGATCAAATGCCAGTTGCTTGACAACCTTAAAATCAGCGGGTTTCATACGAACCATTTGTTCTTCAGCGGGACAATCCATTTCTTTTATGTGAAACAGCGTCTTTTCCATAATACCATCACTTTGACTGCCGGGAGAAACAAAACGACAGGATGCCGCCTCCCAAAAAGCAAACAATAGCGGCGGCGATTATTGGAAAATTGGCGCTTTCGCCCCGGGGAAAGATCACGAAAACTGAACCGGCAATTAAACCCAGAATTGCGGCATAGGTTTCCCGGGGAAAACGCTTCATGAGGAAGCGTACCAATGCCGCCCCGCAGAAAAGCCCGATGGCTATGCCGATTGCAACAGGGGCCAGTACCAGGAAGGGCAGCCTGAGCCTGGCCAGAAATTCCCCCGCCCCGGAATAAGCGCCGCTTTTGAGGAGAATGCCCGTAACCGATGACACCGCCGCAAGTATGCCCTGATAGGCGCCCAATGCAAGGAGCAAAAAGGAACCGGATATGCCGGGGATGATCATGGCAACGGCCGCAACAGCGCCGACGAGGATCAGGAATAAAAACAGCGCCGGGGAAACCTGCGTAAAGGCCGCCCCGGTTTCTTCGGGTCTGACAAGGGCCATGAAAATCATGAGGCAAAAGGTTGTGACTGCGGCAATGGCGACAGAAGTTTTTGGTTTTTTTGAGACCGGCGGCTCAAAGGTTTTGCGGTATATCAAGGGAAGGCTCCCCACGATAATTCCGATAAAAAAACAGCGGGTCGGCACGGGGTGCGCCGTAAAAAGCCAGGAAACCAGTTTGGCGAAACATAACACCCCCGCCACGACGCCTGCGCCCAGGGGCAGCCAGAATTTCCATTGGGAAATAATTTTTTTGACATTGGGAGTAATAACGGCGATGAGCCTGTCGTAGACATTGAAGGATACCGCCAAGGTTCCGCCGGACACGCCGGGAATAACATTGGCGATACCTATGACAATCCCGATGCCAAAAAGCTTTATTGTTTCAATCATGGTTATGTATGATACAATATCCCTCTAAATATTGGAAGTAGAAATTATAAACAATTTCTAAATTCCGGCGAAGCCGTTTCACTTGTCTTTTAGCGGAAGTTGTTCAATAGCGTATGTTAATGCCGTGTGCCAGTCCGTGTTGCGCTGTTTCAAGTCCGTTACCTTTGCCGCCGGAATGTGCGTCCATGCGGGGCTTGCGCCCGTGGTCTTGCCGTCTACATAACTGGTCAAATTCGCCAGCCAGCCGTCTAATTCAGCGTCCCGCGAAGGGACAAAATCCTGCGTATGCGCCATAATTAACTCCTTTTTGTATACTTCTTTTCCGCTTGGCGGTTTTTGTCCGCCATACAGCGGTTTTTGTCTAGCACTTGGAAAAACCGCCGAATGATTTAGCGGTTTTTGTCCGCGCCTTAGCGGTTATTGTAAACCGTTTAGCGGTTTTTGTCTGCGCCTTAGCGGTTATTGTAAACGGCTTGGCGGTTTTTGTCCGCGCCTTAGCGGTTCTTCTAAACCGTTTGGCGGTTTTTGTCTGCGCCTTAGCGGTTATTGTAAACGGCTTGGCGGTTATTGCGAGCCGTCCAGCGGTTTTTGTCCGTGCCTTGGCGGTTATTGTTTCTGTTCCCCCCTTCCTTCAAAATGTCATCCCCATATTAAAGGCGTATTGCCAGACGTTTTTAACAACATTATGTGCCGCAGTTTTGCTAAAACGTGTACTTCAATCCCAGCTTTACAAAACTATTATCGCGGAACTGGCCGAAAAGCCCTTCATCGCTGCCCGCGAAAATACCGGCGGAAATATCAACCGCTACATCGTCATTCGACCATACAAGGCCGGGCATAATGATACACGCGCCCGATTCCACTTCCCAGAGAGCAAGGGCCTTTAGCTCAAGTTTGTCCCGAAGGAATTTTTTCGAGAGTTGCGCGGTTATTTGTGTTGAGCTTATGTCGCTGTCGGCCTCAATATCCTGGGGGTCGCTGATTTTTCCGTCAAGCAGCCGGATCGTTTCGTTGCACTGGAGATTCAGATTAATTCCCGCAAAGAGGTCGCGGTCAAAACCGAGCGACCATGCAAGGGACGGGTTATACACCGCGCCATCACTGCCGTCTATATCGCGGGTGATGTTCGCCGCAAATTCGGCGCGGAGATTGAAACCGGCGATAACCTGCGCGTAATCAAGGCCAATTTGGTGATAGGGATTGTAGGCGAAGGTTACCTCAAAAGATGGCGACATGGTAAGCGCCGGGGTGGTAAGCCGCCCGTAGTAATATTGTACGCCTATGTCCGCAGCGCCCATTATGGTCGTTGTGTAGCGCATACCCGCCTGGGCATAGTTAAGCGTTGTTGTGTCAGGACGTATAACACTTCCAGCCGGAAGCTGGCTCAAAGACGCAAACTGCGCCGGCGCCCAGCGTCCGCTTTCGGCAAACCGCACCGGCTCAAAGTTTGGC
>BOBW01000017.1 GCA_026002595.1 Spirochaetia bacterium
AAATTAGATGATAGGACAAAGACTACTGGAGTAATTTTATGCGATCAAGTAAGAACGCTCGATATCAATGCACGGAATTTTGAATATATTGAACATGTGCCAGATGATATTTTGTTGGATGTTCTTGATATAGTGAATGGATTTATTGAAATAGAAAAGTAAAAAATTGTGGTAATGCGGCACTGCGCCTAACATACGCTATACGCTGCGCCGCAGTAGCGGCTTGGCCTACGAAAAAACGCAGTCGGCCTACGGCCTTTGTGCGTTTTTTCTCCGGCACATTTTTGCGGTTGCTGGAAACCTACGGTTTCCTAGAAAAATCACCCGTTTGGGCGATTTACAAAAAACAAAAGCTGTGTATTTCATTGTCTTATAAAGAATTAGCGTTGCTGGTTCGGTGTACCGAATTTGGGGTGTTTTTGGGCGTGTAGCTGTTGTGACAGCAGAATCCTGAAAACGCTCAAGAGCGGGGTTTTTTATGAGGGTGAAGGACAAGTTTACAGTTTATCCACGGAAATTAAAGACGGGGACGGTATATTATTACCAGTGTTATGATGCTGACGGTAAACGGATTAACGGGCATTCCACGGGGCAGCGAACCCGGACGGCGGCCAGGAACTGGTGTATGGAGTTGTTACAGCGGGGGGAACTGTTACCGCAAGCGGTATGTCCAACTATGGCGATGTTTGCGGATGGATTCTTTATCGAGGGCCGGTGTGAATATATCAAGCTGAAACAAATGATGAAGGAGCCGCTCAAGGAATCGTCCCTTGATGTACACCGGAGTAATCTTGATACACACCTTATCCCCTACTTTGGGGATATGAAACTGAATGAGATAGACAGCGGTACGGTTATGACCTGGCTTCTTGAATACTCTGAACGGGGATATAAAAACACCTACATCAATAACCTGATGATGACCCTGCGGGTTATGATGGGCGAAGCGGTGCGGCGGAAGATCATAAAAGAAAATCCTTTGAAGGATATTGAGAAACTGCCGAATGATTCGAAGGAAATACAGATTCTTTCCCCTGCGGAAGTACAGGCATTATTTCCGCCCAGGTGGAATACCATGTGGGACACCTATCAAATCTATGTGGTGAATAAACTGGCGGCCTTTACGGGTATGCGGATTGGTGAGCTGGTGGGTATGCGGGGAGAATTCGTATTCAGGGATTATATCTCTATCTGCGGACAATGGCATACAAAATATGGCTATACGGATACCAAGACCGGGAAGAACCGGGACATTCCCATCATCAAGGAACTGCGGGATGAATTAGACGTACTGAAAGCAGAAAACGGGGATGGGTATTTATTTTCTACCGATGGGGGGAAAACTCCGATATCCCGAAGCCCGATATACCGGGAACTTTACAAGGCCCTGAGCAGGATTGGGATAGACCATGACGCCCGGCTTAAGCGGGCTTTATCGGTGCATGGGTGGCGGCATTACCTGAACACCTCATTGCGGATGGCGAATGTACCGGATGCAAAAATCCGGGAGATTACCGGGCATGAGAGCCGGGAACAGACCGACCATTACACCCATTTTGACACCAAGCGGTTTACCGAAGTGCTTGCGGTACAAAAAACCATTACCCAAAAAACGAATCTGAAAAAGACCGGAACAGTAAAAGCCGGGACGAAACAAAGTAAACCCGTACTTAAACTGGTAAAGCCGGTGACGGAAAAGAAAAAGGCAACGGCGGGGAGGAAACAAACAGCGGCGAAAAGAGGGGCCTAGAGGGATTTCATACCGTAACCGTATTACTTGCGATCAAAGGCTGCTTTGGGATTTCCCCGGAGCGGCCTTTTTTTATTCTTCTGAAAAAAATGAAATTTTTTTTGAATTTTCCCTTAAAAATCACCCCTTTGGGCGATTTACAGATTTGAGGTTCGGTATTTGAATTGCACTATCTGGCGGGGGAAAAACATGGAGAGTAACGGAATAACCGGAATTGAAAAGTTGATGACCGTTAAGGAACTGGCGGAAATTACCCGGCTTGCGGTGGGGACTATTAATCATTGGGTGGCGGAAGGGCGGGTTCCGGTGGTGCGGTTTGGTTCACGGGTGTTGTTCAGGCCCAGTGAGATTTACGTTTGGATTAAAGAGCATTACTGTCCGGCTACGAAGACGGCGGCTAAAGGGCGGCACATTAAGCAGGATGCCGAGGAGCCGGAATTGTTTAGCGGTGAGGTTAAGGAATGACGGATAAAGACAAGGGCATGGGACAGACGAGCCGTTATGGGGAGATGCTGCCTTTTGAGAGTTGGGAAAAGCTGGATGAGGAAAGTTCGGCGGCGTTTGCGGCGTTCTCCGCTTACCGGGATTACGGCCCTGAGCGGAATATGCGTAAGGCGGTTGAGGCGGTGGAATCTGATCCGCATAAGGCGGCAAAGCGTTACCGGGTGTGGCGGCTCTGGTCCATGCAGCATAAATGGCTCAAGCGGGCGGCGGATTATGACAGGTATTGTGACCGGCTGAAACTGGCTGAACGCCGGAAAGTACTTGAAACCCTTGAGGAAAAACAGGGAAAGATTATCAACGGTATGCTGGATTTGACGGGTAAAAAAGTTGCGTTAATGACGCCGGATGATTTAAGCCCCACGATGGCGGTTGAGTTTTTGGACGCCGCAGCACGGACCAAGCGGGAATTAACGGGGCTTGATATGGACCGGGGCGGGAAGGATAACCCAGAGGAGAATCAATCCCCCGTCACTTTTGGCCCGGACTTTGAGGGGCTCTGATGATTCAGCGCATCGGAACCACGGTGAGGTTTAACCCCACCCGGATACAGGAAAACGCCCTGGAACTGATTAAAGGCGGGGCTAAACATATTTTGCTGTTCGGCGGTTCCCGGTCCGGCAAGACCACGGTGCTGGTGATGGCGATTGTGTGCCGGGCCTGGAAGTATCGCAGGTCACGGCATTTGATTTGCAGGCTCCGGGCCAAGGATGCCAAGTCATCGGTGGTGGGGGAAACCTTGTTACCCGCCCTTAATAATATTATCGGCCCTGACGGGTATCAGTATTTGCGGAATGACGGGCTGGTACGGCTCTCCAACGGTTCGGAGATATGGATTGGGGGGCTGGGGGATAAGGAGCAGGCGGACAAAATCCTGGGCCATGAATACTGCACGATCTACTTTAACGAGATTTCCCAGCTTTCCTATGCGGCGGTTACTACCGCCTATTCCCGGCTGGCTATGAAGGTGCCGGGGTGCAGGAATCTGTTTTTATACGACTGTAATCCGGGTTCGCCTCTGCATTGGGCTTACAAGATTTTTATCAAGAAACAGGCGTTCCCCTCGGAGGAGCCTTTGGCAAAACCGGAGCTTTACGCCTCGATGCTGCTTAACCCGGCGGACAACAAGGATAACCTTGACCCTGATTATATTTCTGACATTCTTGACGCGCTGCCTGAAAAGCAGCGGGCGCGGTTCCGGGACGGGCTTTGGATTAAGGCGGATGGGGCGATTTATGACCGGTTCGATGAGGATATGGTTCTTGCCCCTGCGGCGTTACCGCATGACTTTGATCGGTTTGCGGCGGGGCAGGACTTTGGGCTTAATATTACCAATGTAAAAATCGGGATCAAGAACAACGGTATTTATGTGCTGGAAGATTACGGCAGCTACAACATGACGACAAAGTCTTTCAACGAGGAATTGCTACAGCGGGGCTGGTTTAGCTGGAATGGGGAGGATATCGACTTTTCTGTGTTCTGCGATCCTGCGGGTGGGGAACGCATACAGGAGATTACCAACGGAACAAAAGCCAATAACAGTGTTGATGCGGGGATCGATTACATCGTTGCGAAAATGGAGCGGCGGCAGTTCTTTGTGTCCTCTAAATGTACCGGGGTGCTTTCTGAAATATGGGACTACAGCCGGGATGAGGACGGGGAGATTATCAAGGTCAATGATCACTTCATGGACGCCATGAGGTACGCCATATTCAGCGAAACCCAACAGGGAGTGATCGTATTGTGAAAACAATTTATTGGTGTGATTTTATCCGCTATCGGTATGTAAAGGAAACAAGATGAATCCAATAAAGAAAATATTTTTCCATGGACAGGAAAAGACACATCCGGGGAATGAAAATAATGATGAAAATTTGACTAAGTTAGACGATTTAAGTAATTTATTATCATTACCCGATCCGCAGGATAACTATGTGTGCAATGCCTGGGTGAATATCTCGATAGATATTCTTGTCCGCAATATTGCCCGTGCTTCCTTTGTGCTGCGGCGTGATGGCAATGAGGTCGTGGGGGGGCCGCTTTACAATTTGTTCAGAAGGCCGAACCCAAGTCTAAACCGTTATGATCTTTGGAAAGAAACCGCAGCCTGGTGGTTTCTTGAGGGTGAGGCTTTCTGGTGGTTTGGTCCTGATTATCGCGGCGGTATACCGGATGCGATCTATGTTCTCGATCCCCGGCGTGTCAGGCGTGATGCGCCTTACGGGCAGTCGGTAGATTCGCTGTTCCGTGGCAATACGGCGAAATGGACTTATCAAACCGATTATGAACTAATACCCATTTTACCGGATGAACTCGTTCACTTTAAGAACTGGAACCAGTGGAACCCGCAGCGGGGAGTTTCTCCGCTGGCGGCGCTGAATCTGGAACTTGAACAGGATTACTATGCGAATAAGGCCAATTCGCAGCTTCTCAAGAACAATGCCATTCCTCAAGGCATCCTGAAAACAGACCAGACGATCCGCCCCGAGGAGGCGGATGCGCTTGAAAGGAGGTGGGAGAGTAAATACGGCGCGGCTCGCGCGGGCCGGAAGATCGCCGTATTGGGTAAGGGGACATCGTTTGAGGCGATGAGTTTTACCCCGGAAGTGGTGAAACTTTTTGAACTTAAACGGTGGATTGTGTATACGATTCTTGCGAAGTTCGGCATTCCTCCACGGGTGGCTAATATCAATGACAAGTCCACAACCCTGTCCGGCAAGGACACCAAGGAACAACATGCCGCTTTCTGGAAACATACCATCATTCCCCTGCTCAAGGAATTTGAACATATTACCGAGGCGCAGCTTTTTACACGCCTTGGCTTACGCGAGGAAGGGATTTTCGATTTGCAAGATATTCCTGAATTGCAGCAAAGTGAAGACGAACAGAGCAGCCGGGATATTGCGGAGATCAACGCCGGGTTAAAGACAATCAATGACGTACTCCGGGAGCGGGGAAAAGAAGTGAAATCCTGGGGGAATATCTGGTACAAGCCGAAGAACCTTATTCCTATCAACGAGACTACTCATACGGATGATCCGTAAAGGGGCCGGGATGATGCGTAATGGAATTATTATCGCCACGCCTTCGGGGATTGTGGCAAAGATTATGCGGGGCTTGTTGATGAAGGTGGAGAACCGTATCTATGCGACTGATAATGATCTGTGCTGGACGGGGAATGAGCGGGACCTGTGGCTGAAGATTAAGCAGGTCCAGCCCCGGCTGGTGTTCATTGAAAGCTGCTTTGAGGGGGCGGATACCAGGGAACTCATCAAGGCGCTCTGCAAGCGGTACGGGCTTCTTCATATTGCGGTGTTTGCGGTAGGGGTATGTGATCCCCTGACGGCGGCGCAGCTGGTGACCTGGGGGGCGGAGAGTTACCTTGACCTGCGGGGTGAGGAAGAAGAATTCCGGCATGGGTTACAGGCGGTGCTGACGGGGGGCAGCTATATACCGCCATTGGTAGCGGACCTGACAGATAAGATGAAGGCTTTACCGGGTGAAGAAAGACCCTTGAGCAAACAGGAGCTAAAGGTTTTCCGGCTTACCGTATTCGGCAAGAAGAAAAAGGAAATAGCGGATTTGCTTTGTCTTTCGGTAAATACGATCAAGACCCACCGGATGCATATCAGCCGGATATGCGGGGGGGAACGGATGATCGATTACATTCAATACGGGCTTAACCGGGGACTTATAAGGGTTGAGGAACTGGCGGGGTTGGAGGAGGATTACGAAATTGATTGTACGGACTAAGGGCGGAGAATTCGGAATTCAGGACCGGCGGGGGCTTCTGGAATTTCTGCGTGGTGAGTTGGGGATGCGGGGCGGCGATAGCGGGATCAGGACGGTTAAGGACGGGCTTGATGTGGAGCTTATCGCGCCGGTCCCCTTTATGCTTGCGGTGGAAAATTCCACTGAGGCCACAGGCCGAGGTTCCCCTCTGGATGCGGAAACAGACAGTAACGCTGTACCGTGGACATTCAGCACGTTTGATTTGGACCGCTATGATGAGCGGGTTGATCCTGCGGGTTGGGACTTCAAACAGTTCTGTAATAATCCGGTGATACAGTGGGCACACTGTTACGACATTCCCGCTATCGGGAAAGCCGAGGGGCTCTATGCCGATGAGCAGGGGCTGCATGGCTCTATTGTCTTTAACGGCAAGGACTATGATCCTTTCGGCTGGTCCATCGGGGAACGGGTCAAGGCAGGGGTTATCCGGGCCGGGTCCGTGGGGTTCCGGGTGTTGGAGATAGAGCTGCCGTCCAAAGAGGATTGCAAAGACGGGACAAGCCTCATTTTCAAAAAACAGGAGCTGCTTGAATTCAGCGTGTGCAATGTTCCGGCTAATCCTTTCGCGCTGCGTAAAGCTATGACGGAAACAAAACAGGCGGCGGCTGTTCCCAATTTTTGGGGCGGCTTTATCGGAGGTGGTGCGGAATAAAGAATGATTACGGGCGGCGTCTTGCTGTCAGCGGGGCGCCGCCTTTTTATCTGCAATTTATTTTAGGGAGTGTTGTATGGAAAATGAATTGATTGCGGCGGTTAAAAAGAAACTGGCGGATATGGCGAAGGTGGAACAGACCGGGTTCAGCGATCCGGCGAAGGCAGAGGCATACTTCAAGGAGAAGGAAGTGATCCTTGAGGATGTTTTCAAAATTTGCGAAGCCCTGGCGAAACAGTACGGGGATGAAACAGAAGCCCTGAAAAGCACGGTCAAGAGTCTGCGGGATGAGCTTAAAACGAAGGCGGCCTATCCCAAGGAACTGACCCGGCGGGAACTGTGTTACTCCATCGGCAAGGGGATCGCGGCGGCATGGGCGGGGAATCAGAAGGCGCTTTCTGAACTGTCCTTTTCGCCGAATTTACGGGCGGATCAGAACTGGACCAATCCCAAAGACATTTCCTGGAGTGTCGGGAAGGGCTGGAACATGGCGGTTGAAAAGGCCGCCCTGGGGGATCCGATGGGGGTTATGACTACCTCGGACCAGTACTTAATTAACCCCATTTATGAGACTGAACTGATGACGGAGGCGGCCAAGAAAAGCGTGATGATGCCGCTGGTGCGTCATCGTCCCATGGCGGGGCCGTCTATCTTCCTTCCCCAGCGGGACCGGGGCGGGGTTCAGCTGCATTGGCTTACGGCCTACGGGCAGCAGCTCACCGGGAGCAAGCCCCAGGGGGCGCAGCGGGTGGAACTGAAAGCCTACACTTTGGCGGGGTATATCCCGTGGTACGATGAATACGAGGAGGATGTATTTATTGACCTGGGGGAAATGTTCATCGAGGAGTTTATGGAAAGTTACGGCCAGGAATTTGATCGTCAATGTTTATTGGCCGATGATGATCCCTTTACCGGGGCTATGGAAGCGGCGAATGTCACCAAGGTTGCCATCAAGGGGAACTCGATAAACGACATAACCTGGAAGGATTTCCGGGACGCTGTTTTGAGGGTTCCGAAGGAAGAACGGAAAGACTGCGCCTGGTTCCTCAATGAAACGGTGCTGCATTTCATCACCAACATTGAAGATGACAACGGCCGCCCGATTTGGCGGGGGCCGACTGAAGCGATGCCGGGCCGGCTTGACCTGTACCCCTATCACGAAGTTTCAATCATGCCGCAGATGGCGGATATTGCAGCTGATACCCCCTTTGCCATTTTCATGAACCCCAAGAGGATTCAGCACGGGAACCGGAAGGGAATCGAGATCAAGAAATTTGACGGGACCACAGAAAGCATGGAATACGGGGAGTTATTTCTCCGCTTCCGCAAGCGGGACGGTTTTTTAGTTACCCGGCCCCAGGGAAATATGGTCATATTGAAAACAAAAGCCGCCTCCGGCGGTGGCGGCGGTACTCCATAACCGTCCAGCACTAAATAAAAGGCCGTCCGGTGTGATAACCGGGCGGCCTTTCTTTTTATGCGGATAATTCCGCATAATATGCGGGGTTGTCTTCCAAGTACCTGTACCATGTATGGGCGATTTCTTCCAGACAGTACCAAGAAAATACGTTATAAAGTTCTGTCAAGTTTTCCTGTACCTTGCCGGTATCCCATAGTGCTTTACCTACATCCCCGGCGCTGGGGGGCGTGGTATGGCGGAACACGCCGAAGCCCTGAACCATTTTTATAATGTCCTCCCCTAATTCCTGGGCCAGCAGCTCCATGTTTTTTATAATATCCCGGCGATTGTGAATGAAGAAAGCGATGGTCTCGCTATGATAGCAAAAACCGGAAAAGCCGCCGTCCGCTCCATGTTTTGAACAGTCCGCAAGGTTGCCGGAAAGCTCCCTGAAACTTTCCAGCCGCTGATCTTTAGGGTTATACCCTAAAGAAGTAACAACGTTTTGAACGGTAGCCGCTGACCATGAAGAATTGTTTTTGATATAGTTGATTAAACTCTGAATAGTGGTAATGCTCTGCATTTTGAAACCTCCTAAAATAATTCAAGCTGCCCGCCTGAACAGGCGGGGCTTGGACAAATACGGTTGATATAAACCTTATGAAGATGTGAAACAAAAAGGGCCGCTTCCTTTTCTGTTGCAAACCAGCGGCGAATTTTACCCGGCGAACCGAAAGGCAGGGCAGCCGATACGAGAAAGACCGGAGCTTCTTGTTCTTTTATGCGGATGAATGCCAATACCGGTTTATACTGCTTAAAAGCGAACTGAGCCGAAACCTGATAGCAAACCATAATACCCCCTATAGTTGCCCCCGGCGGACCGGGGGCGATGTTTGTTTAAAAAGCCGCTAATAATGCGGCTTTTTCTTCCGGTGTGATAGTGCTGCGGAATATGCAGCCCTGACATTTAGTATTGTCCTGACAGGACAGACAGACTTTTGCCGAGTCCACGATTGACGGCAAGAGCCGGACCATAAGATCCACGGCTGCGGGCATGGATTTACCCATAGCCCAAGCAAGACGGCGGACCGAAACGGCCGCTAATGCGGAGAACTGCGGCGAATAGAACCGCTTTTGTTTTGTGGTATACATTTTTGTATACCCCCTTAAATACCCGATAGGTAAACGGGCGGATATGGCCGGAGCTAAGCCAGCCATGAGACCCGAACCCCGCCCCTTGTTTTTCCCCCGCAGAGGGGTGGGCCAGGGGGGCTCACAAGCCGGGCCCCCCTGGTCCGCCCCGAGGGGAAAAACACTGCCCCATCGGCCCTAACATTTCATGGGGAGATGGTTACGGTTTGCGTTAGTCTTCATTTTGTGGCGGAAGGAGCGAATAAATGTCCCGGATGACGAAGGAATTACTGCCCCGGCCCGGAGCGTGGAACCGCAGGTTCCTTAGCGGAGGGTTGGCATACCCCTTGCGCGGCGCTCACCGCCGCATAAGCAAGGGGTATGCCAAAGGGGATTACGGATCTATGGCCCCAATTGTAAGGATTCTGGCGGCGGTTTGCGAAGGTAAATGATTTAGAAACTGCGGAGCAGTTTCTTCCTACTTTGGGGGCGTTGCGGGGGGCAAGGAAGCCGCTTACGCGGCATAAAGGCCCGCAGAAGGGGGGAGCGGAAAAGCCGGCGAACCGCAGGTTCGTTGGCTTTGTAGCGGGGGGGAAGGCTTTCCCCCTCTTTTTTCTTAATTAAGATGAAAAAAATCGGCGGCTGCCGCTCCTGATCCTTCTATTCCAGTTTCGCCATCTCCGCATTAAATTTCTGTATATGTTCTTCCATACTGCCGTCACGAAAAATTAGTGAAGTCCCTGCAACAAAAATGTCCGCTCCGGCTTTCCGCATCCTGATGGCATTTTCCAGCGTTACGTTTCCGTCCACTTCAATTTGAACTGTATTAAAACCCCGGTCGTCAAGTAAACTGCGGAGATGACGAATTTTTTCCAGAGTTTGGTTCACCAGCTTTTGTCCTGCGTAGCCGGGGTTTACGGTCATGATGAGGATGGCGTCCACATCGGGAAAAATTTCTTCCACCATGGAGAGGGGCGTGGCGGGGTTGATGGCCGCCATGGGCTTTGCACCCAGGGTGCGGATCTTTGCCAGCACCCGTTGTAAATGGCGGGTGGTCTCGGCATGAACGGAAATAAAATCCCCCGGCTGCGGGGTGAACCATTCCAGTTTATCACCGGGCTCCTCGATCATCAGGTGTATGTCCATGGGCAAATGGGAAAAAGCCCGCATCTGGCGGATCTCCGCCGTCCCCAGCATGATGTTGGGAACAAAGGAGCCATCCATCACATCTAAGTGAAGGTAGGGAATCCGAAGCTTTTCAAAAAGACGGATGGTTTCCCCCAGGCGGAAAATATCCGCGCACATCATGGAAGGGGAGAGCTGGGCCGTTCCCATGTTACGCCCCCGGTTCTACCACGACCCGCATACCTGTGTGACCCTCCGCCGTTGCAAAGGCTTCGTTGATTTTGTCCAGGGGGAAGTGGTGGGAGATATAGGGCCGTATATCAGGCCGGCCCGCAGCAATAAGGTTGACGGCTTCCTGGTGGTGCCGGGGCAGGGAGCCGTGGGCGCCGCAAACGATGAGTTCCTTGTAGTGGATGATGTTCGTATCAATAGTAACGCTGCTCCCCGCAGGAAGGCCGCCGAAAAGATTTATCCGGGCGCGGTTTTTTGCCATCTTGAGGGCGTCTATGTGGGATTGGGGGTTGGGGTTGGCGGTAAAGATCACATCCGCCCCCAGGCCGTTTGTTTCTTCCATCACCCGGCTGACGGCATCCTCTTCACTTGAACAAATGTAGACATTGGCGTTGAATTTGCGGGCGGCTTCAAGCCGGGGCCGGGAACGCTGGATCACGATGACCTTTGATGCGCCGGACATATAGGCGATGGGGATGATCATGCAGCCGATAGGGCCGGCGCCGATGATGACCACCGTATCCCCCAGCCGGATATTGGTCAGTTCCACTGCGTTCAGGACGCAGGCCAGGGGTTCCGCCAGGGCAGCCTCGTCCCAGGCCATGGTGTCGGGGATTTTATGGACCGGCCCGAAGTTCATCACCGTTTTATTGAGCAATACATATTCGGCAAAGCTTCCGGCAAACTGATAGCCCATGGCGTAGTTGATCTGACAATTATTGCCTATCCCCGCTTCACAGAAACTGCATTCGCCGCAGGGAACATCGGCCCCTATGGCTACCCGATCCCCTTTTTTGACACGCCTTACCTTGGCCCCAACTTCAACCACCTCCCCGGCGGCCTCGTGACCCAGAATCTGGGGAGGCTTTACCCGTGAATTGCCGTGGTGGAAGATGCGTATGTCGGAACCGCATACCGCACAGGCGTGGACTTTTACCAGAACGCTGTCGGCGTCCGGCTTTGGTGTGGGGACTTCCCGCACTTCCATTTTGTCTTTGTCAAGATACACTGCCGCTTTCATTTACGGTACTCCTTTTACTACTCATTAATAAACATAATCTTTACCCAAAATTCGTTTCTGTTTTTTGCCAGCTCAAAGGCCTTCCCGCATTCGGCAAAGCTGAACCGGTGGGTGATAAGCGGATCAAGCTGAAAGATTCCTTTTTTCATACAGTCAATCGCCAGGCGCCAGTCGTTGTGAAGATCGTTGTAGCTGGAATTCCAGGTGCCTTTTATAGAGAGCTGCTTGCGTAAAATTTCCCAGTAGGCCTTTTGCCCGATATCCATATTCTTTGCGGGGTTCCCCATGAGGACAACCTTGCCGAAATTCCTGGCGGACTTGAAACAGGCCTCCGCAGCGGCGCTGACCCCGGCAGCTTCCAGGGCCGCATCGGCCCCCCTGCCGCCGCTTATGTCTTTGATATACTCCGCCGGATCGATAGTTTTACTGTTAATTGCATGGGGAAACCCCAGCTTCCGGGCAAAATCCAGCTTGGCATTGTCCACATCCGCCAACACCACTTCCCCTGCGCCCCAGCCTCGGGCAATTTGAGCCGCCAAAAGGCCGATGGTTCCCGCACCGAAGATGGCCACCGTATCCCCCAGGCTAATACCCGCCTGGCTTAGTGCGTGGATGGCCACCGCGCAGGGCTCACTCATGGCGGCATGTTCCATGCTCACCCCATTTGGGACGAGTACCAGGTTCCATTTTTTTACCGCAATGTATTCGGCAAAAGCCCCGTCACGCCGGGAACCGTAGTAATCGTAACCGGTACATTGGGGGTATTCGCCAATCTGGCAGGCCGCACAGGTAAAGCAGGGGAGAAGGGGGAAGACCGCCGCAGCTTTTCCCAAAAGGGCTTCATCACCGGGATTCACTTCGACAATCTCCCCGGCAAATTCATGGCCCGGTATGGTGGGAAAATGGTAGGTTCCCTTTTCAAAGACCCGTGGGATATCGGAGCCGCAGATACCCGCCGCTTTTACCCGGAGCAGTACCTCATCCTTTTCCGGCGCCGGAACCGGGGCATCTTCATAACGCAGATCCCCAATGGCATGGAGATTGCAGCACATCATGGTTTTTTGGTTCATTCAGGTATGAGCTCCCGGAAATAGTCAACGCTTGCTTTAAGGTCTTCGATGATGCGGAAATCCGTATCCCAATGTTCCCGGTGGGAAATCTCAAAGGCAAAGAGGGCATCGGTACAGCCGCTTTTCTGAATCGCCGCCATAACCCTTTCACGGGTAATGATGCCGGTTTTATTCTGTTCCGTGGTAAAGGGCGCATGGTTCGACTTGTGGAGCACCGTCTGCTGCAGATGGATCACCGGGCTTAAGGCCGCAAGTTTTTCTATCCACGGATAGGGGTCCCGCTGTGTTGGATGGGGCGCGTGGCCCACATCAAGGCAGACCTTAAGGGGAACCCCGCAATGGGCATTAACCCTGTCCATCAGTTCCACTGTTTCTTCTATGGTATTCGCCATCTCCCGTGGCACACTCATGGGTTCAAAGATGAGGCACTCGTAGCCCTTCGCCTGGGCGTAAAAACTCAAATCCTGCCAGCCCTTTACCGCTTCGTCCAGGATGAACCTTCGTTTTTCTTCATTGTTATAGGTATCAAAGGTCATGATGCCAAAATGGGAACCGGCGTTCTTTGCCCCGAAAACACTGCCGATGTCAAGGAACTGCTTAAACCAGGTGAGCCAGAACTTCCGGGCATCCTCATTGGGGTTCATCAGGTGATTGACCCGGGTAAAGGCGCTGGTAAAAAGGCTTTCGATGCTGATGTCATATTCTTTGCAGGAAGCCTTAATTCCTTTGATCTGGTCTGTTATATACTCCTTTGGCCAGAAAGGGTTCAGGAGGTCCGCCACAAACTGCACATAGCGGAGGCCCAGATCCTCCCGGACAATACGAGCCCAGACATCGCTTTCGATGTATTTGTTTATCGCAAATCCCAGATTGATTCCTAACCTAAATGACATAACTTAATACCTCTTAGTGAAGATAAATTAGTTGATTTTTTCTGTCAAGAGGAATAGGATAAAAAGGTGATTTACGATAAAAGGTTGGATCAATTCCAGGTTGGTCAGACGAACAAGTACAATGTCTTTCGCTGTCTCATCCGGGAAGGCCCTATCAACCGGGCGGCCATCGCAAAACGGCTGCATCTCTCCATTCCCACGGTCATGGCCATTGTGGACGAACTGTATGAAAAAAAGATGATCCGCTCCGCCGGAAAGATTGAAGCGGGGGTAGGCAAGCAGCCGGAGATTCTGGGCATAGAGCCGGAGCATTTTTTTTACGTTGGGGTTGATATAGGCCGGAGTACCCTCCGCATCGTGATAAACAACGCCATCGGCACGGAGATCGCCGTGATGAACGAGTTTACCGGGGATACCTTTCCGGCAAAGGAATTTATCAGCCGGCTTCAGCTCAAGGTGGTCAATTTTATCGAAGAGCGGGGGATAGAAATCGCCAAGATCCTTGGGGTGGGCTTTGCCATGCCGGCGCTTATGGAGCAGGGGACCGGCAGGGTCATCTTTGCGCCTGACTTCGGTTGGACGGACATACCCCTCCAGGACTGGCTCCAGGGGGGGCTCCCGTATCCGGTGCTGGTGCGGAACTCTACCCAGGCCATGGGGGTGTACGAAAATTTTGTTACCGCCCTGGAAGAAAAGGGCGCCACCCTCTGTGTGAACCTGGGCTACGGCATAGGAGCCGCCATTATCATCGGAGAAGAATTAATGGAAGGAACCGGCGGCATAGGCGGGGAACTGGGGCACTGCGTGGTTGACCGGAACGGTCCCCTCTGCAAATGCGGAAATTCCGGCTGTCTGGAAGCGGTAGCCTCCGGGGAAGCCATAGCCCACCAGGCCCAGACCATCATCTCCCACCACGCCCAGTCGAAGATCGCCGAACTCTGCCAGGGCAACATCGCCCGCATTGACGCCAAAATGGTGTTCGAGGCCGCCGAGGGGGGTGATGGCATGGCCCTGAAGATCCTCCAAACGGCGGCGGTGAACATCGGCATAGGGGTTTCTCTGGGGGTGAACATTCTGGACCCCAGCCGTGTGGTACTCTGCGGGGGGCTCATGCGGAATGGGCTCTGGTTTCTGGATATGATCCGTTCATCTATGGAAGAACACCTGGTGGCCCGGTCCAGCCGCAGCCTCGTCGTCGCCGCCGGGGCCAGCGATGAATACAGCGCCGCCAAAGGGGCCGCCCGGATACTCATGAACACCCTCTGGACAAAGCGGGAACTGCCGATTTAAGGGGATCATTCGCTGGGGCTTAGGCAAATAGGGAACGGAGGGCGTCTTGGGTCAGGTAATTATAGACAGGGAAAATAAAATGAGCCATCAGGAAGCAATCGCAACCGGGATAAAATTGGAACAATTGGAATTGTTCAAGAAAAAAAAACGTCTTTCGTATCAAAGGGCGTCAACTATTTTTGACCGGTATCGTATTTGGGAATTCGTGGATGAGGCATTTGAAGGGCTGCATGTGCAGGGGCCGCTGGCAACGTATGAGGATATAACGGCATACATCAAAAATACCGGAGGCAGCGTATGATAGTGGCTGCCGGGGACACAACGCTGTATCATGCGAGTTATACCGTAATTGAAAAAATTGACCTGGCGAAGTGCCGCAAGCGTAATGACTTTGGACAAGGTTTTTATCTGACTACCGACAAACAGCAAGCGATGCGATTTGTAAAAACTGCAATAAAGAAAACCGGAAAAAACCTTGATACGGGATTTGTAAATATCTATACGTTGAATATGGCGGGACTAAAGATGTATGAATTTGTAACGACAAATCATGAATGGCTGCATTGTGTTTGCGATCATCGTCGATTTGATATCTCCGAACCACGCATTGCGGTATGGGATGCCTATGATATTTTAGCCGGTAAAATTGCAAATGATGATACCATGACCGTGATAAATATTTATATTGCTGGCGGATATGGAGACTATGGTTCCGAAAATGCGATACATACCGCTATAACCCTGCTGAAGCCGGAAAGACTGAAAGACCAGTTATGCATAAGGACACAAGGAGCGGTAGAAAAGTTACGGTTTGAGGGTTGTTTTGAGGTGCAGGTAAAATGAAACGAAAATATGACATGGCAGCAAAACTGACTATCCAAATGGTACTGGAAATTATGGCGAACCGGCATAGCTGGACAATCAATCAATCATTATCGTACTGCTCCAAACTGCGGCTTTATGAAACATTAAGCGACAGCACGACAACATTTTGGATGGATAACCCCCATGACATTGCGGATTTATTTGATAAAGAACTAAGCGGCCAAAAATTGGAACCGGCTGATTTTTTCAAGTAGGGTATGTACCTGGTGGCCCGGTCCAACCGCAGCCTCGTCGTTGCCGCCGTCATATCGCTAATGCCTTTCGTATGCCCTCAAGAAAAGCCGTAACCTTTCCGGTATCATAATTTCCTTCCAATTCGTCAAAGTCAGCGGCGGTAAGTGTTTGTAGATTTTCAATATCAATTCTCAGGGATTGCTGAAGGGGCTTAAGAGTATCCCAATCATAATCAAAGGTATATACATAATCTGCCAGAGCTTTCAAAGGCTTTGCTTCATTTATAATGTAATTCCCATAGGCCGCCGTATAGGTTCCGGCCATTAAATTTTTCTGCGGTATACGCGTATAGGAATAAACCGCAAACGGAGTCTTTATTTCACACGACGGCTTCAGGCTTACACTGGCAATTTCATATACAAATTCAGGTATCCAGCCGGAATCCCAAAGGGCGGTTTCAAAACTGATATAACTTTTGGGGACAAACAGGTTAGCCAATATATGCTCGTTTATCGCGGCAGTTCGGAATATCTTGTTCAGGGTATAAAAACCACGCCGAATTCTCTGAATATCACCGGAGGCAATGGCCCGGCTCATCTGGCAATACCGTACATGGTCATCCGGTTCCAGTTTTTTCACATCATCACTGGTAAATACCACCGGGAGCTTGTACTCAATTATAGAACGGGTTAGTCTTGTCATATACTACCTATCGGTTTCCGATAGTATTAAGTATAACCAAAAAGACAGAATAGTCAACGGCGGGATAAACGCAAGGGTTTTCCAGCCCTTCCATAACTTTTTTTGAATTTTTTCACTTTTTTGCTTGACATATATAAATTTGTCTCCCTATACTACTTAAATAGGCTAACTTATACCTATGAAGTTATCCAAGGTAGGCAGGAGGGATGTTTTGAAACATAAACCAAGGTCAGGCGGGGATCTGTCCTTTGATTGTATCAGCTCGGTGATTCTTTTTCTTGCGCTTCTCGTAACTTTCTACCCGTTTATGTGGATGATCCTGAACAGTTTCCGTACGACCCAGGAGATTTTCCAGCATTCCTTTGCAATGCCCAGCAATTTTGATTTTTCGGTATACGGTGATGCCTGGAGACAGGCGAATTTTTCGGCAACCTTCAAGAACAGTGTCATTGTAACGGTTGCCATTGTGACAATCACCATCCTGTTTGGTTCCATGGCGGCCTTTGCCATCGCCCGGCTCAGGTTTCCGGGCCGCATAGTCCTGCACCGTTTGCTTTCATCGTCCATGATCATCTCGGGCCAGCTTATCCTTATTCCCCTGTTTTTTATAATCAGGAATCTCAAGCTTTACGACAATCTCCTGGCGGTTATTTTTTCATCCTCGGCGATCAGTATGCCTTTTGCGGTCGTATTCCTCCACTCGTTTTTCCGGGATATCCCAAACGAAATTGAGGAATCGACGGTGATGGACGGCTGCCCCAAGCGGATTTTTTACCTGCGCTTTGTCCTGCCGCTTTCAAAACCGGCGCTTGCTTCACTGTGCATATTCCAGTCACTGGCCGCCTGGAATGAATATTTATATTCACTTACCTTTTTGAAGACCGAATCCATCAGAACCATCCCCCTGCAGATGGTGAATTTCTTTGTTCTCTATCAGGCCGAGTGGCAGAAGCTCTTTGCCGCCTTGACCATAGCCGTGGTTCCCCTGCTTGTCCTGTATGGGGTGTCGCAGAAGTACTTTATCCGGGGCCTTACCGCCGGTGCGGTTAAGCAGTAGGGGGATTGAACATGATGAAAAAGAAACTTGGCGAAACCTATTCTCTGTTTTCCTATCTGTACCTTCTGCCGGCGGTGGCGTTGATGTTTGTTTTTGTGTTCCTGCCTTTGATCCAGAGCGTGGGTTATTCGTTCTTCCGCATACGGAACATGAAGCTCACCCAATTTGTGTGGTTTGAAAATTACAAAATACTGTTCGCCGACGGTATATTCTGGAATTCCATGCGGATTACCATACAGTGGGCATTTATGTCCGCCATAGTCCCCGGTTTTGTCGGGCTTATCCTCGCCCTGCTTCTGGAATTCAGAACAAAGAACATGGTGTTGTCGGGGATTACCCGGACAATACTCTTTATGCCCATGATGATGTCCGGGGTAGCGGTGGGGCTTCTCTGGTCCCTTATTTACAACCCCACCCTCGGCATCATTAACGGGCTGATGACGGCCATCGGCCTTTCAAGCAACGCCAATCCGGTGAACCTTTTGGGGGACGGAAGAACCGCCCTGTTTGCCGCGTTCTTAACCACCGTGTGGCAGGGATCGGGGCTTTCCATGGTAACCTTTTCCGCCGCCCTGCAGGGGGTAAGCAGCGATATTATCGAAGCGGGCATGATAGACGGGGCCAATAAATTCCAACAGATACGGCATATCTCGATACCCAGCATAATCGGCAGTATTACTACGATTATTACGATAAATCTGATTGGTGGATTTAAAGCCTTTGACATACTTATGGTGTTGACCGGAGGAGGACCCGGAACTTCCACCATGAGCACATCCCTCTATATGTACCGGCAGGGATTCTTCGCTTTAAAATTCGACTACGCTGCGGTCATGCAGGTTATGCTGTTTATCAGCGTAACCGTTTTTGTGGTAATCGTTAATTTTCTCTTGAACAGGGTTAATGAGAGGTACACCTGACGGCGAATGCCGCCGGGTTGGCCTTTTATTATATATTTTAACCGGAGGAGTGAAGTATGAAGAAGATCGGTATCATGGTGATGGTTTTGTGCCTAAGCGGTACGGCCATGCTGTCCGCGAACGGCGGTTCGCAAAGCGGAAGCGGTGGAAGCTTGGGAGGGCAGGTCACCCTTAAATTCTGGACTGATATGGCAGGGGAGCGCAATCTGGAATATTTCCGGGCCTATGAAAAGACGCATCCGAATATCAAGCTGGAAATTTCGGTGTACGAAGCGCAGGACTATAAAACCCAGTCCCGCCTTGCCCTTGTATCAGGAACAAAACCGGATGTCTGGCAGACCAATACGGGCACCTTCCTCGATCAGTTTATCGAGGCAGGCGGGTGTATGGATATTACAGGCAATATCAACCAATACGGTTGGGATAAACGTCTGGGATCGAGTCTTGACGTAGGAAAGCGAAACGGGAAGCTCTATGCGATCCCCAATGGCGGCTTTTTTACCTGGCAAGCCCTGTATGCCAATAAAGATTTTTTCAGAAAGAACAACATCCCCTATCCCAAGACCGTTGATGAAATGATCAGCGCGGCAAAGCAGATCCGCGCTGCGGGTATGCAGCCCATCGCATTCGGAAATAAAGATGGGTGGCCGGGACAAATTATCCTCGGCGACTACATGGCCCAGATAGCAGATGCTGATTTCGCTGACAAGCTTAATTCAGGGGTTTACCATTGGGATAACAGGCCTGAAGTTAAAACTGCCTTTGAAACCCTGGCTAAACTTGCCCAGGGCGGCGCCTTTGTAGACGGGTACGCCACAAGCGATATGAACACCAGCGGCATACAGACATGGCTTGCAGGCAAGGCGGCTTTCCTTTATGTCGGTACATGGTTCTATGGTGAGGATACTCAAAAAGACCTTGATTTTGAAGTTGAGACAATCCCGCTGCCGCTTATCAATGCTTCTACCAAATTAAAATCAATCCAGCTTTATCCTGATCCTTGCATTTTTGTTGACAAGGACACAAAGTATAAAAAAGAAGCGCTTGATTTCCTGGACTACCTTGTTCAGCAGGAATGGTATGAAGTTTACGCCGATCAGGCGAAATGCCTGACTCCGCATCCTGAGGCAAACAAGAAACTCGATGCTCCGGCCTGGCTTAAATCGGAACCGATTATGAGCCAGATGAACCTGCCCATGTTTAATTACTGGACAACCCAGTTCCCCATGGCTGTTGAGGAAACCCTTGCCAACAATATCAAGATGGTGTTTGAAGGTTCAGTCACCGCGGATCAGGCCCTCAGGAACATTGAGCAGGAACACGCAAGAAACAGATAGCCAAAACACGTGAGGTTTTGGGGCGGGGCGCTGCCCTGGTATTGTAAGGAGATACATCATGACATCGAACGAAAAAAAACAGCTTGTTGAAAAGGAGCTTGTTAAAAACGGCGGCGTACTGCGCTTTGCCCCCTGCTGGGTGGCGCGGAATTTTATGCAGCCCGGACGCAGGCTCAAACTGGACCCGAGGGATTACTACGCCTACGGCGGGGCCAAGGGCGGCATTGATGAGCGCTGGTTTGCTTCAACCACCCCGGCGGATAACGCCGAGTTTACCATCGAAAATGAGGGTCTGAGTTTTGTTGTGGTCAGCACCTCTGTGGGGGTGGAGAAAGTACTGTTCAAGGAAATTGTGGACATCATGGGCGACAAGATCATCGGTGAATACATGATGAACAAGTACGGCCGGTGGATGATGTTCTCCAAATTTTTTGACAACATGGGGCCCATCGCCCATCACGTCCATTTAAAGAATGAACACGCCGCCAATGTAAACATGCTGGGCAAGCCCGAGGGATACTATTTCCCGCCCCAACAGAACAATGTGAACAACAACTTTCCCCACACCTACTTTGGCCTTAACCCCGGCGTTACCAGGGATGATGTGATCAACTGCCTTAAAGCCTGGGCCGACCGGGGAGATAACAATATTCTCGATCTTTCCCGTGCCTACCGCCTGCAGGTCGGGACCGGCTGGGATGTACCGCCGGGGGTTCTCCACGCGCCGGGTTCCTTACTCACCTACGAACCCCAGCGTGCCAGCGATGTGTCCATCTTCTTCCAGTCCCAGGTTGAGGGCCGGCACAACGGACGGGATACCCTGGTCAAGGATGTGCCCAAGGATAAATACTACGATTACGAATACCTGTTCAGCATCCTGGACTGGAAACTCAATGTGGACACCAACTTCAAGGAAAATCATTTTCTGCTTCCAAGCCCGGCGGGGGACGCGGCCGCGATGAAAGAGCAGGGCTGCAGCGAACAGTGGGTGGTCTACGGCTCCAGTCATTTCTGCGCCAAGGAGCTGACCGTATTCCCCGGCTGTAGTGTTACTATAACAGACGCCCAAGCCTACGGGCTCATCATGATGCAGGGATACGGAACGCTGAACAACGCAAAAATAGAAACCCCGGTGATGATCCGCTTTGGCGACCTGACCGCCGACGAATATTTTGTGACCGAGTCCGCCGCGAAGCAGGGGGTGGTTATTACCAACAACAGTGAATGTGAAAACATCGTGATGCTCAAACACTTCGGCCCCGACAATCCCGATGCGGCACATCTGGTAAAGCACTACAACGTATAAGGCGGTATGAAATGACGAAACCCTGGTACAAAGACAATTACCGCCGGAAGAGGAAATTATGAAAAACAGTGATATATTGATTCGTGACCCCAAGGGCAAGGCTGGCCCTGGTAGGGCTGGCCTTGGTAAGGCCTGGAAGTACTTCTGGAGAATGAAGTATCTCTATCTGCTGCTCCTGCCGGCGGTGATTTACTATATCGTATTCAAGTACATTCCCATGTACGGTGTAGTCATAGCCTTTAAAGACTTCAATTTTGCCAAGGGAATTTTAGGGAGCCCCTGGATAGGATTTGAAAACTTCAGGTATCTTTTCGCGCTGGATAACTTTTACCAGGTTTTTCGTAACTCTTTTGTACTCAGTTTCATTCGCCTCGTCTGGGGCTTTCCCATGCCGATTATTTTGGCCCTCCTGCTCAATGAATTGGGTAATCTTCACTATAAGCGGGTGATACAGACCATAGTGTACCTGCCCCACTTTATTGCATGGGTGGTAATCGGCGGCATCATCATCAATTTCCTTTCTCCTTCCTGGGGTATCGTCAATCAAATCATCAAAGAATTGGGCGGTGAAGCCATCTTTTTCCTGGCAAAGGATGAGTATTTCCGCACTATTATTGTAGCTTCCGACATTTGGAAGGAGACCGGCTGGGGCACCATCATTTACCTTGCCGCCATGGCCGGGATAAACCCGGAACTCTACGAGGCAGCCATAGTCGACGGGGCCAATAAATTCCAGCGCATTTGGCATATTACCCTGCCCAGTATCAAAGGCCTCATAATTCTTTTCCTCATCCTCAATATGGGCAGCATCCTGAGCAACGGGTTTGAACAGATTTTCATTTTGCAAAATTCGCAGAACCTGAGTGTTTCCGAAGTATTTGAAACCTGGGTGTACCGCCTGGGCTTACTCAACGGCCGTTTTTCATTTGCTACTACCGTAGGGCTCTTTACCTCGGTGGTTGGTATGATTTTCCTCATCAGCGCTGACCTCCTCGCCAAGAAAATAGGCGAAGAGGGGATATTCTAAAGGAGATAGGGCAATGAAAATCAGACAGAGTACCGGAGAAGCACTTTTTGACGCCCTCAACTATATCGTTGTTACCCTCTTTGCGGTGGTGTGTATTTTTCCCTTTATCTATGTGTTGGGGTTTTCCTTTACGTCGTATGAGGATTATCTTGCCAATCCCCTGCGTGTTATTCCCGAACGGCCGACCATACAGGCCTATACCCAGATACTGAGCATGAAGCTCATCCAGACCGGTTTCGTTAATTCTATCCTAAAAACTATTTTAGGGACCGCCGTTAATGTGTTTCTGCTCTGCATTTCAGCCTATCCCCTCTCCAAAAAGAACCTGAAGGGCCGCAATATCATTATGAGCCTCATTGTTTTTACCATGTTTTTTTCCGGCGGCATGATCCCCCATTATGCCCTTATCCGCAGCCTTAAACTGATGAACACCTATTGGGCGCTCATTCTGCCCGGTGCCATAGGTACCTACAATCTGATACTGATGCGGAATTTTATCGCCGCCATACCGGAGAGTCTTGAAGAATCGGCGATAATGGACGGGGCAAATGAAATCGTCGTGCTGTTCAGAATAATACTACCCCTGTCTCTTCCGGCAATTTTTACCTTTCTGCTATTCCACGCCGTAGGCCACTGGAATGCTTTTTTCGATTCCATTCTGTATATGACTAAAAGGAGCCTCTGGCCGCTCATGTTGGTGCTGCGGGAACTCATTATAGAAGGCGGACAAATGGCGCGGGAGGGTGCAATTGACCCGGCCAGACTGGCCCAGCCCTTTACCCTGCAGATGGCGGCCATTATCATCACCATGGTACCCATACTGTTGGTGTACCCCTTTGTACAAAAGTACTTTATGAAGGGTATGCTCCTGGGGTCTATAAAAGGATAATAAAACGGCAATGCCGTTTTATTATATATATTTTTTAAGGAGAAGAAGAATGAAAAGATGTGTTTTGTTCGCAGCGGTTGTGCTATGCCTGACGGCACAGGTCTTTGCCGGCGGCGGGAGTCAAAGTACTTCCGGTAATGCAAATGAGGTTACCCTTACCATGGTTAACCGGGTTAATGCGGATGTGGTAATCGACAATAACCCCTTACTCAAGTACATACGGGAGAAGTTCGGCTTTAACATTCAGCTTGAAGCGCCGCCCATCAGTAACTACAACGACAGGCTGATGATCATCATGGCTTCCGGGGATCTGCCGGATATCATCTACACCTGGAATTTTGATGAGAACTACCAGAAATGGGCCCAGGACGGCCTTATCCATCCGGTAAACGACCTTGTAAAGAAGTATCCCAATATTCTGCACAATGTTACACCGGAAATGTTCGAAGCCGCTTTGGTTCCGGCTACCGGTAAGGCCCACGCCATTCCCAGACCGAATGCTATAAATCACAATGGGTATGTCGCCAATACCCAGTGGCTGGCTAAGCTCGGCGTTAAAGCGCCTACTACGATTGACGAATTTTATGAGTACGGTAAAAAAGTGGCCACAGGCGATCCTGACGGCAACGGCAGGGCTGACACCTACCTCTATTCACCGGTAGGAAGTGTGTTTACAGATCAGGTCATCATGGGCGCCTTTATACCCAATCTCCTATTCGGCGCTCCCGATTTTGACGGTGTCTACAAGATCCGCGAAAAGATGAACGGCTATTATCCCTACCTTGAGTTTATGCGTAAACTCTATGCCGAAAAAATTCTTGACCCTGAGTACTTTGTTAACAAGATGTACGATGATGGGCAAAAAGTACGGCAGGGCCGTGTCGCGCTCTACACGAATAAACCAAGCAATATGGCTGACGGCATATTAAATAACAACGGCGCCTTTGGTACCTATGATGTTTTCCCCGGCATCAAAGCCGCGGATGGGAAGGTCTATAACTACGAAGGTGTCCCCACTTGGGGTGGATGGATGCTTCCGGTAAGTTCCACGAAAACCGGGGAAGCGCTGCGTTTCATTGATTGGGCCAATTCTCCCGAAGGTTTTACAGCCCTCGCCCTGGGTATCCCCGGTCAGACCTATAACTCCTATGACATCAAAACACGAAAAATCGACCAAACCGATGATCAGCGGAGTTTATTGGCCAAAATGTCTTCCAGTTATATGACGATTGCCAATACCTACGAAGGTGATCCGGCTTATATTTCCAATAATCCTGTAATCGCCGAGTACATTCAGGAACGATTAACTGATTACCAATCCAAAGTAAACGAGGTTATGGTTCCGCCGATTAAAAACCCCGAATGGGACGTGTTCCTGCAAAATAATCCCGACCTGAATACCAGAAAGTTAGAACTGGAAAACAAGGTTGTCATCGGCGACATCAGCCTAGATGAATTCAAGGCCTTCATCAACAATGAATGGCTTCCCAGGTCGGCTGCATACGAAGCGACCTATCTGAGGCTTATGGCGGCACGAAAGTAAGGTCTTGGAGATGCAAAATACGGAGTATTTTGCAGGACTTGTTCGGCAACTAACTGAGTTGCCGAACAAGTCTATTTTGATATACGATTTGAAAAGGGGTGTTTAAATTGACCGATAAAAACTGGACCTGGATACGGAGCGCTGATGATTTGCGCCGGGATATGGAAAAGCCTGAAGGCGCAAAAGCCTGGGCGGAGATAAAAACAAATGCCGATTGGTGGCGCGCTAATTTCAGGGATAGTGTCGAAAACTCAAGCGGCTGGGCTCATGATTTTGTCTGCCCGGCATGTTCCGCTCAATTGATCTTTGACCGTACAGCCATGACAGAGCGCTTTACCTGCCCCGACTGCGGAGCTAAGGTAGAAAGCACCCGCCTCCTGAGAGAAGCCTGGGTTTACTGGTACCGTTCCTTTTTAGCCGATGGGCTAATAGACGCAGCCATTGTAGCACTTGTATTGAACGATAGTACTTACCGTTCGTTTATTATCAATACGGTGATGTGGTATGCGGATCATTATACAGACTTTGATGAGCATGGTATAAATGCAGGGCGGGGTAAAATTATGGGCCAATCCCTGGATGAAGCAGTATGGGGCCATAATTTGATGAAGGCGCTGGATATCTCAGGGTTTAATCCGCAGTCTGCAGAGGGACAAACCATGTTCCGCAAACTCTTTTTGCCCATGGCGCGGCTTGTCCAGGCCCAGTCCCACGATATCCATAATATTCCTCTTTGGCATGTGTCATATGCAGCAGCGGTGGGGATATTTTTTGATGATTCCCGGCTCTACAATCAGGCCATGGACGGCGTACTCGGTGTCCGCAACCAAATACTCAAAGGTTTTACCGAAGATAATTTTTGGCACGAAAATTCAATGGGCTATCATTTTTATTCCCTTTTGGCAGCTCTGTACCTTTTTGCCCATATGAAAGAGCAGAAAATGGACCTGGAAGGGGAACAAAAAATATTTGACCGTATATGTAAATCTTATTTATCTATTTTACAGCTCGCGTTCCGGGATGAGGGTTTAATCGGCTTTAACGACGGTGGGAAGATCCTGCATGGTATTAGGAATTTTCAGGACAGATACATTATGGCAGCCCGCATATTTCCGGAGGCGGCGGCTCAGTTTGCGCAGCCTTGCCGGTCCGGCCTCCTCGAAGGTAATGTACGGTTTAGCTGGCTCTATGGCAATCCGGCAGCCGCAGATTTATCTCCTGTAGAATACAATACCGTTCATCTTCCGGCAAATTGTCTGGCCGTCTTACGTACACCGGAAATTGAGGTATTTACCAAATACGGAAATATTTGTCTAAGCCATGCCCATCCTGATGCACTGCAAATTTGTATTTCGCCTTTTGCCCTTGATCCCGGTAGTTCCTGGTATGGCGCCAGTCTGCTTAAGTGGTACAGGTCTACCGCCGCCCACAATACATTCACCGTAGACGGAAAAAACCAAAACTCCGGCGCACGGGGAACCGCAGAGCTGACAGGAACCGACACCCTGGATATGCACATAAATGATGCATACGAAGGTGTTACCGCCGCCCGTAAATTGTATGTATCGAAAAACACATTATTGGATACATTTACCTACAAGTCATCGGCATCCCATGTGGTCGATTTATTTTTCCACAGCACCGGTGATTTTGAATGTGACGGCAATCTTGTTCCTGCCGAGGCCCTGGGTCAGGAGGATGGTCATAAATTTCTGGAAGACATTCGCCGCTGGAACGGCAGCGCCTTCCGCTGTACCTGGACCATCGGCAAAAAACAGCTGACTTTCAACTTCGAGTCACTGCCAAAAGACGCTGGTGTCTATGTGGCCAAAACGCCGGATAATCCTTCCATCTATAAGCGCACTACAATTATTGTCCGTACCAGCGGTATGAACGCAGCAATTACCGCGAAGTATACTGTTTCATCATAATTATGTTTAAACACTTCGGCCCCGACAATCCCGATGCGGCGCATCTGGTAAAGCACTACAACGTATAAGGCGGTATGAAATGACGAAACCCTGGTACAAAGACAATTATCGCCGGAATCTGGTGGATATGCACATCGACGCATGGGATGGGGAGTTCCTTTCAAAGTTCGATCCGGAACAGTATTTTGCCTGTCTGCAAAAAGGCCGGATCACCAGCCCCATGATCTATACCCACTCCCATGTGGGCTGGTGTAACTGGCCGTCAAAATCCGGCGCCATGCATCCTGCCTTTAAGGGCGAGAACAAGATCAAACAGGTGTTCGATCTCTGCAACCAGGCGGGGATGGATACGGTGGCCTACTACAGCCTGATCTACAACAACTGGGCCTACGATACCTATCCCGAATGGCGGATGATCGATATAGACGGCGTTCCCTCCCGCGGTATATCCGGTGGTTCCATGATGGGCGGCGGCGGCCGTTACGGGCTCCTCTGTCCCAACAATGCGGCGTACCGGGATTTTCTTAAAAAACAGTTCGCAGAATTACTGTCGGAATACGAGTGCAAGGGGGTCTACCTGGATATGACCTTCTGGCCCATGATATGTTTTTGTCCAAGCTGCCGGGCCCGGTATAAAGAAGAAACCGGTAAGGCAATCCCGGAATATATCGACTGGACCGATCCCGAATGGATCGCCTTTCAGGAGGCCCGTGAACGGTGGATGACCGACTTTTCTTTTTTCACCACCAGGGAACTTAAAGCGCTGAAACCGGCTGTTACCGTGGAACATCAGTCTTCCACCGCCCCCCACCCCTGGACATTTGGGGTACGGAGCAGCGCCGTTCCGGCCTCGGATTTTACCGGCGGCGATCTCTACGGGGGCTACGAACAGCAATCCTTTGTCTGCAAACTCTACTATGACATAACCTGTGATCAGCCCTTTGAATACCAGACCTCCCGGTGCGATCCCGCGCTCTTTGACCATACCACCACAAAAAGTGCGGAGATGCTCAAGCTCCACGCCTATCTAACCTACGCCCACCACGGGGCCTTCTTTGTTATAGACGCTATTGATCCCCGTGGAACCATGAACGCAAAAATCTACGACACCATTGGAGAAGTGTTTTCCGAAACCATGGCCTACGAGCCCTTCTTTACCGGGGAGCTTGACGCCGATGTGTCCCTCTATTTCAGTTATGCCTCAAAGCTTGATTTGCGGAACAATAAACGTAAACGGGCGATCCTCGGCCACGAGGGCAGCGGTGAAACATCCCGGCACCTTACCTGCCTGCTTGGGGCGGAAAAGGCCTTGCGGAACGCCCATATTCCCTTCCGCATCAATACTGACAAATCCCTTGCCGCCCTTGATAAAAATAAAGTAGTAATACTGTCGGACCTTGTTTTTGTAAGCCGGGAAGAGGAAGACACCCTGGTGAAATTTGTGGAACAGGGCGGCTCACTCTACATGAGCGGCATTACCCCGGCAAGCCTGGTGAACCGTATCCTGGGGCTTACCATTACCGGCTTTACAGCGGAAACCGTTACCTATATGCGGCCCACGGCGGAGGGACAGCAGTTTTTCTGTATGTACGATCCGGCGAACCCCATGACCATCTTTGATAAACAGGTTCTTGCCGGAAATGTGGGGCATAACCGCATCCTGGCCGCTATAACCCTGCCCTATACGGATCCAAAGGACTCAGGCAAATTTGCGTCCATCCACTCAAACCCTCCGGGGATCGACACCGAATACCCGGCCATTGTGTGCGGCTCCTTCGGCAAGGGGAAGGCCGTCTGGTCCGCCGCGCCCTTTGAGCAGAGCAGTCAGACCGTACATAAGCAGGTGTTTACCAATCTAATCCAATACATCAGTCCCGATAAACCTCAGATTACATCTGATGCCCCGGCCCAGGTAGAATTTACTATCTTCCGGGATCAGGAAAAGAGGCTCCTCCAGCTTCACTGTGTGAACATTCAGGAACAGTTCCCCATGATACCCCTGCGCGGCTTTACAGTGGCAGTCCGTGTTGAAACTTCCCCCAGACGGGTAGTACTTCTGCCCGCCATGCAGGATGTCCCCTTTACGGTACAAAACGGCTATGTTGAATTCCGTGTAGAGGATATTGCTATTTTCAGAATGTATCAGATCGAATGGTAGCGGAGCAGGGTACACGAATGGTGTTGTTGGGAATTGATGTTGGTTCAACCGGGTGTAAGGCGATAAGTTTCGATATAAACGGCGCCTTACTCAAGACGGCGTACCGGGTCTATCCTATGTACTATCCCCAGCAGGGGTATCGGGAGCTTGACGGCGAACAGGTTTTTGCGGCGGTTTTGGAATGTATTGATGAATGCTGCGCCGACGGTATCGGCGCCGAAGTAAAGGCCCTGGCAATTTCCGCCCAGGGGGAAGCCATGGTACCCATAGACCGGAACGGCACGGTTCTGGCTAATACCATGGTTACCTTCGACACCAGAAACACGGTTGAGACCGAATGGATACGGACCCATCTTGATGGCGGGTACATCACTAAAAGTACCGGCCTTCCCCTGCATACCATGTTCAGCCTGCCAAAACTGCTCTGGATCAAAAATCATCAACCAGATATTTATAAGGCCGCCTGGAAGTTTCTCTGCTTTGCCGATTTTGTAGCCTACCGTTTGGGGGCCGAACCGGTCATGGATCATGCGCTGGCTTCCCGGACCATGCTTTTCAATATTCCCCAGGGTAGATGGGATCAGGCGATTTTGACCGGCGCCGGTATTGACAGAGGCAAGCTGCCAGCACTGGCGCCCTGCGGCACACCGGTAGGAACCGTTCGGGAGGAATACCGGCGGCGTTTCGGGTTTTCGCCGGGGGTGATTATTGCCGCAGGCGGCCATGATCAGATTTGCTGCGCCCTAGGCGCCGGCGTTGTGAGCGGCGGGGACGCCATGAATTCCATGGGAACCACCGATACGATCCTCTGTGTCGGCGATTCCTTCAATGCCGGTACCTTGCAGACTGAATACAATATTCCCTGCGGCAGCAGCGCTATTCCCGGTCTCTATGCCTGCCATTCATTCGTGCTCAGTACCGGATCGGTAATCCAGTGGTTCCGCAACACCTTTTGCGGCCCCGGTACGTCCTATGCGACGCTGGATGCCGAAGCGGCGCAGCTCAACGCCCCCACGGGAATGTATCTGCTGCCCCATTTTTCCGGCTCCGGGACTCCTTCACTGGATAGTCTCTCCAGGGGTATCCTGGCAGGCCTGAGTATTGAAACCAGTAAAGCGGAAATCTACCGGGCCGTTCTGGAAGGTATCTGTTACGAACTTTTAGTAAACATAAGCAACATGGAAAAGGCAGGAACTCCCATTAAACGGCTCAAGTGCATAGGCGGCGGCGCCAAGTCTGATTTTTACTTGCAGCTTAAAGCGGATATTACCGGAAAGCCCGTGGTAAAGCTGAGGGTAGAAGAAGCGGGCTGTCTGGGGGCAGCCTTGCTGGCCGGCCTTGGGGCAGGTTATATCAATGATGTGACTGCGGTATTGAACAGCTTTACTGCGGAGGAAAAAACTTTTCTGCCGGAAGAAGATGTACGCCAAAAATATACTGGGTATTTTGAAAAATATCAGTCCCTCTACGGTATGTCCAAAACCTTGTTTGATTAATGCACCTTTAAGAAGGCGGTATGAGGATAGTCCCACAAAAAAATCGAAAAAACTGAAAAAAAATTGGGAATTTCCCCTTAAAATCACCCCTTTGGGCGATTTACAGATTTGAGAAACCGTTTTACTTTGACCCTGCTTTGGAGGGTTATATGGCTGATGAGACGGTTTTACATTCACTTATTCCCCTGACGGAATTTAAGGCGATCCTCGGCATTGATGATCGAGAGGATCCATTAAGCTGCTTTGTGCTTACCGCTTCTACCTACACCATTGAGGAATACTGCAAGCGGCGTTTGCTTAAAAAAAAATGTCTGGAATATCTTGGTTTCTTTGGGGATTATATTATCCCCCTGCGTGAATATCCGGTACGGAAAATTCTGACACTATACTCCATCCATCCCTTAAACAAACCTAATTTTGTTATACCAAAATCCTACCACACTATACCGGATTGTGGGAATGATGGGGATCCGGACCTTTGGTCCGCCCCTTTTTGCCTTTCTGTTTCTCCCCGCTTAAAAATAGAGCGGGGATTGTCCGCATTGAAAATCAAATATTGGGCGGGGTATGAGTGCGGGGAAGTTCCCCCTGATCTGGCTTCGGCGTGTATGGAATTGGCGGCCTGGAATATGAGCCGCTATCGGGGGCGGCGTATCGGCCTGAGCGGGGCGGTGCGGGGCAAGGCAACGGATGGGGAACATCTGGAATCATCGATGCCTGAGAATGTCCGGCTGTTGCTGGAACCTTATCGAAGAAAAACGATTTAGGGGTATGGCTTATGAGGGAATTAAGCATAGAGGAAAGCATCATCAACGCTGTTAAGTCCCTGCTTACCGGGCGGATGAATGAATTGCTGGAAGAATTGGAATATCAGATTCCGCTTATTGAATTTGGTTATGGCAATGCCCCGGTTATCCGGCTTATTGCCGCAGAGCGAAATGAGAAGGACAGGATTATTAAGATTGATGCCTATACGTTAACGATTGTTTTTACTGTGCCTGAAAAGGATGGGGAATCAAACTGTTACGCATACGCCGCCACTGTGGAACAGGCCATTGGGGAAGAGCCTACCCTTGGGGGTGTGGTTGATCGGGCGGTGCTGACGGGGAAGAAATATACTCCGCCTAAAGTGGCTCATTGCGGGGAGCATTGGGAATTGGCGATTACCCTGCGGATAACGATTGAGGGCTTGGCTATATGAATGTACAAGGCCGGGATTGCTGCATTACTCTGAAAACCCAATACCGGGAATTGGGATTACCCTACGCTGAGGAAACAATACGGGAAGCAATATCACTGCTGAAAGAACAAGCCGCTATTGAGGGGGATGGAATTTGCAGGGGAATACGCAAGCCCTGCGGGGTTACGGGGTGTGTGGTGACGCCCCTTTCCATCGAGACGGCTCCCCTTCTTTTTGTGCTGGCTATGGGAAGATCCGGGCTTCCGGTGTATGTGAGCGGCACACGGAATTTGTACCGCCATACGATAAGCCTTTCGGCAATGGAAGGCGGGCTGCGGTTTGATCTGATACAGGACCGGGGGGAACTGAGGACGCTTTATGGGGGATGCCGGGTACAGGGTTTTGAACTGCGGATCATGCGAGATGAGGCCTTCAAATTAAGGCTTGATATTGCCGGGGATAATCCCCCGGTTTCGTATACCTACCCGGATCGGGCGGTGGTGTGCGGCGGGGAATGGTTCAAAGAGGACGGTGTAGTCTACCGGATAAACGGAATTGAGCAAAAAAATATATATGGGCTGACCATTACTACCCGCAAGGACGGCGGGGCACAAACGGAAGTCCGCATTCACCGGGTTTTGGATGTCACCGGGGAAATACCTCCGGTTATTGAAACTTTGGAAATTACGGCCCAACTCTACCGGGATAATTACGAGTTTCGCTCCTACGGCGCTTTTAAGCTTTCCCTTTCTCATCTGGTGCTGATGGCGGATGAAACCATGATAGACAGCGGGGATGCGGTTATCGGCCCCTTGCGGTATTACTGCGCGGGGAATGTGTCCGCTGATGTATATACATCCACCGAGGATGTGATCGAATGAAATTCTATGAAATTGACACCGCCCTTAGTGAAGCGATTGAAAAGGGAGACCGGGCGGTACGCCTGCGGATCAGTATTGATTCTGAAACCGTGTCAGATAAGGACATTATTGAAGCTTCGTTTTTCGGCCTCAAAGAAACTGGCGGGGGGACTGCGGCGCGGGGGGACGTGTTACTTGATAATAGTAAAGGAACCTATGCCGCCGATGGCACCGGGGCGGGCCGGGAAGTCAAGATTGCTTTTTCTCTTGGCGAGGGGCTGCCCTATTTCCAGCGGTTTGTTTTGTATGTGGATGATAGGGGATTTCAGGACATCCGGGGACCAGGGCGGCAACGGTTTTTGCGGATGGGCTTGCAGGATCGCTCGGCGCTGCTGCGGAAAACAGAACAAAACCGGGACTGGACTGCTCCGGCGATATTTACCTATTCGGTTATCTGCGATAAAACCCGGCCTGAAAAATCGCTGGTACATTTGATCGCTCAACGTGCGGGGCTTGGGACCACTGATATTGACTGTTCGACTATTCCCATTACGCTGCCCTATGCCCGGCTGACAAAAAATGTGTGGGCGGAACTTTCTGAACTGGCGCGGACCTACCGGGCCCATCTGGAATGCGCACCGGAAAAGCCGCTGGTCTTTGCCCATTCTCCGTATCAGGCCGAACCTGAAAATGTTGATGACTGTTCCTACACCTTTTCAGGGGAGCATATTTTTTATCTGCGGAAGACTGCACGGGCGGAACTTTACCGGAACACCATCAGGCTTAAAATCAATATTCCGGTTGCCCTGGAGAAACAGGAAATCTGGCGGTATGATGATCCGCCTGTTCTGTATACCGCGGACCTTAGGCCGGTTTATCCCTTCCGGTCTACGGCAATACGGAATATTCAAAATGAAGGTTATGAGGCCCATTACCGGATTATGAACAGTAAGGGGATTGAACAGGTGGTTATCTATGCCGACCAGATAGACACCCAAGATGAAGCAACGGAACGGCTTAATTTTGAAGGCGGCCATTTCTCCTATTCCGCTTATGACGTTACTACCCACCATGAAAAGGCAATCATCACCCTGAATACTGAAACTAATGGTGACTTATACCGGGCCGCTATCTATGGGCGGCCTATTGTATTGGATTTGAACCGATCCTGTTTTCTGCATGACAGCGGGGCTATCGCGCAATATGGGACGGCTGCCCTGAATGTAACGGGGTCCTATTTTTCAGAGGATTTGGTTGAGGGTAAACCGCACTATGAGGACTGGACCATGCGGGAACTGGCGGAACGGTTACCGGAACGGCGGGAGTTTACGGTAAAAACCCACCGAGGATTATTCCATGCCCGGATTGGGGCAAGGGTTGAAATAGAGACAAAGGCTGAAACATTGAAGGGCATTATCAACGCCCTTTCATTGCGGTACAAGCGGGACGCCGCTTTTGTGGCGGCTTTCAAGATTATGGAAGAATAAGGGGGGAACAGTATGACGCAAGGGGATAGACATTTACTGATTGAAAACACGGCGGCTTTACGGGGCCTCAATGTAAAACTTGAGGAATTTGAAAAGCACATTACCGAACGGATTGAAAAACTTGAAAAGAAGGAGGGGGAACAGAAGGGAAATTTCAAGGCTCTGCTGGCCCTGGTTATTTCTGCGGGGATGCTGGCAGTGAATATCATCGTTAATTTTTTCAAGGGGGGAAAGTAATGGGTATTAAGTGGGATGCGGTTTTCAGTAATGAAAAAAAGCAATTTGAGAGGATGACGGAGGCGGAAAGGTTCATCTACTTTCTGCTGCTGCAATATGGCAGTCCTTACAAGTGGGGGGAAGAAAACCCGGAAGGGTCCGACTGTTCCGGGGCGGTGTGTCTGGCCTTATATGCCGCTATGGGGTATCTGATCCGCACTACTGCGGATGATCTGTACAAGCGGGTTTTTACGGTACAAAAGCCGGGGGCCGGAACCATCCGGGCGGTGTTCTATATCAAGAATGGTATTGCTTCCCATGTGGCAGGGCTGGTGGATGATGAATGTATTTTGAATTCACAGGAAGGCGGGGCCAGGGTACGAAACCTTGAACGGATAAGCGGGTGGTTCTGGAATCAAGGATCATCTACTGCGATCCGGGGACTGGACAAGGCGGCGCTGGTAAAGCTGGCAAAGGAAGGTAAAACCCGATACGGATTGGACCCGGTGTTGAGCCGCTATGTGGAGGCAGTGCCGTGAGTGATAGTGACGGGATTCAGATTTCCGACAAGCCGAGCTGGCGGCATACCACTAAGGAACTGTTTTCGATTTTGGTAAAAAGGCTGATCGCCTTACCATCAAAGATGCTGGGGTTTAAGCCGTTCTGCCTGTACCTTGCAACATGGCTTCTGGTAAAGGGTTTGATCCGGGACTGGATTTGGTTTGTGGTAATGATCGCGGTCCTTTTTGGGATCGTGGGTCTGAAAGTTCTGTCCCATTGGAAGGGGATCGGCAATGAGTAGTTTTATCAAAGGGATCATCACCGGGGCGGTTCTGATGTTTGCCCTGGTGCTGGTGATTGCGGCATTCCGGTTTGTCCATGAACGGGACCGGAAAATATTTGAGTATGCGGAGCGACAGAATGAAATTCAAACTTTGGAAGAGGATTACCGTAATCGTGATCCTTATGAGTTTCTTGACGAGCTTCCCGGTGTACGGGGAGCCGCAGACAACGCAGCCGAAGAATTCAACCGGAAACGAAATGAAGCTATACAGCGAATCCGAGGTAGATACGCTGATTGAGGATTTGACCGGGGTGGCGGAAGAAGCCATTGAGAAAGCGGCCGCAGAAGCGGCGAAGGCGGCGGCTTTGGCATCCATTAACGCACAGGCCAAGGCGTGGGCAGAGGCGCAGCACTGGCAGGGGGAATACACCGAAGCAAAACGGCGGGGAGTTAAGAACGCCGTGATTACCGGGGTAATTTGTTTTTTTTCCGGCCTCGTTATCGGGGCCGGTTCAGTTTTGATTATTCAGGGGGGTAGGTGATGAAAGACAGAATTAGGGTTAAGGGAATGGTGACGGTGCGGGTCTTTGATAAGGACGGGAATATCAAGCGGCGGCCTGGGTGGGGAATTCTCCGGGCAGTTCCTTTCAAATGGTTTGATTTTAAGGGACGGCCTTATGAGCAACGGTTCCACAACATTGTTACCCGGCAGGGGGACGCCTTAATTGCGGATGCCCTTTTGGTAACTCCGACTAAAACGAAGGTTTCAAGCAGCGCCGGGTACATCCAGGTGGGAACGGGCTGGACCGGGAATTCCGCTAAAACAAACACTCGGTGCAATACACCGACCGGCTCAATGAAGGCTTTAGACAGCGGCTACCCGGCGTTAAAGGCAGCCTTTGGGAGTACGGGAGACACAACCCTGATTTACCGAGCAACCTTTGCGGCGGGAGCGCTTAACGTCAACGGTATTAATGAGGCGTGTCTGCTCAATGGTAATGCAACCGCCTCTAACTGTTTGGCCTATGCGCAGATTACGCCGGTGGTCAATGTCACATCCAGCGATACTTTACAAATACAATGGGAAATCACCATCCTCGGCCAATAAGGTTCCGGCAATCCCTGAGGGACTTTCCGCTCACCGTAGACCTGGGGCGGAAAGTTCCTGATTGGGGGCTTTCCCGGTGGGGGGCAGTTGGTACGGTTCCTTCGCTCCGCTTTAGGCCACCTGCTGATGAGGCTTTTTCCCTAAGGGGAGATAAGCGGCAGTTGCTCTATAAGGGCCGTAAGAAAAGCCATCGTTTCTCGATTCTGAATGATGGGGCTTTTGAGTACGATTGTATTTTAAACAAAGAGCCTGACAGTAATATTGTCACATTAACCCTTGATGGCACTGACCAATTTGATTTTTTCAGGCAGCCTGATTTTGTCCCTGATCCGTTTCTAAAAGGCAGTTATGCGGTCTACAAAAAAGAAACTCTGATAGGGGAAGGGACCGGGAAACTCTGCCATATTCACCGCCCTAAAATCATTGACAGCCAGGGGCGGTGGGTGTGGGGGGATTTGTCTATTATTGGGGATCGGCTCCTTATTACGATACCGGAAACATGGCTTGTGGATGCGGCTTATCCGGTTATTGTTGATCCGGTGGTGGGGACTTCCACGATAGGCAGCCAAACAACCTGGTATGACCCGGACAATGAATCTACTGGGCCAGTTTTTGTTGAAGAGGGCCTCATTGTAAATCGTTTTCTGGTTCCAGAGCCATTTAACGGGTCGGCAACTGCCTGTGTGTATGCCTGGTATGATGATTATTACGGGCGGTGTCAGCCTATTTTATATTCAGACAGCAGTAACGCACCGCTTACCAGAAAATCCGCGTTTGAGGGCAATTTCGATATTGCGGTTAGCAGCAGCAAAGCCGCAAGCTGGCGGGTTACAAGTTTCAAGACCAAGGAAAGCATCTCCGGAGGGACCTATCTTTGGTACGGATTATTCAGTGATTTTTTTGCTGTTCGTTTTGACTATGGACAAAAATGTTATTGGGACTATTGGATATTCGTTGGGGATGAAATACCGAATACCTACCCGATAAGAGATATAAACTGGTATTTTGATTTCAAGGTCAGCATGTATTTTAGTTACACTGTGGGGCAGAATTACTCCCGCACGCTTACCCAGGGTGTGACGCTGACCGATACCCGGAAACTGACGGCGGCATATAAAAAAACCTTAATCATGAATGGGGGGAATATGATGTCCCTGGGCCATGGGTCGAGTTATTACCGCAAGTCAGCGGTAGATGTAAAAACCAATGATAACAGGATTTTCACAATGTCATGGTTACGGTATTTAATGGTTAATGCCGCTGCTTTTGGCTCTGTAGGTCGTTTGGGGAATTATATCCGGGGATTGTATACAAATGCGGGGGGTATGGCGGAAACGGGACACTTAACGACTTATTACCGGAAACAGGAAGATACGGCATATACCGAAGCGGTTCCCCTGCGCCATTTGATAATGGTTATCCGGTTGGTTACGGTTTCTTTTGTCCGGGACTTCATCTTAAAACGGTTTCTTAAATCCAATGAAGATATTGTTCTGAAAAGTCCGGTGTGTCGGGAAATTGAATTTGACAGCCGTATTCACTAAAGGGAGATCGATATGAGAAAAATTTATAAAGGGCAATCAGCCCTGCGGATTACCGTTAAGACTTACACCGATTTGGAAGGGATAAACGGGGCGGTGATCAAATACCGGAAACCGGGCGGCTCCTGCGGTGAGTTTAGCGCCGGGGTTGGTGATACGGCGAATGGCGTTATTTTTCATGAGTGTATTGAGGGAGATATAGACCAGGCGGGTTGGTGGTCCTTTTGGGCTTTTATCACCTTTGGGGATGGCCGGACTGCGGCGGGTGAAACCGTAAAAGTATTTGTTTGGGATGAGGGTGCAATTTAGCGGTGCTAAATTGCGATGCAGAAAAATGAAAGGCGGAGCTTTTCATTTTTCTGCGCCTTTGTTCAAGGGATGTATATGTTTATCAGTTTTGTTTTTATATGGCTCCTCTATGATGTTCCGTGTGCTGCTGCACTAAAGGCGTTTGAGGAACATTTTGTTTTGAGGGCACGGTCACCGCCCTGGTGGCGTGGTTCTTTGCTGTAGTTATTTATTGTAATGTTTCTATTTTTCTCATTTTTCTGTTGGGGGAGAGGTGTATGCGGCGCGGGGGGTATGGAGTGCGATCACGGGACCCGATAGTTCGTTATCATGATTTGGTTCGGCATGAGCAAAAGGCTTTAGAGGATTTCGTCTCCTATGAGGCTGAGTGGGCTGATGATGTGCTCACCTGGTATCGAATACATAAACTGGACATTCCTGATGATGTATACCGCGCGGCTGCGTTTTTCAGGAACCGTGAATTTACCCGGAAACCGGAGGCTCTGTGGCTGCTCTATGTTGAGCGTGAGAAATGGAATAAGGAACTGCCGCTCACAACAGAGGAAATGAAGTTTGATCTGGTGGCGGATCGTTATAAACGGTACGCCCGAATACTGGAGATGGGAGGATTTGACTGATGGCGGAAAACATAGGGGATGGGTCGATTTATTTACGGCTCCAGGGACTGAAAGAGGGAACGGTTCAGTATACCGATACCAGTAACGCCTTCCGGCTTATGCGGGAATACGGTAAGGATATCCGGTACAATGCGGCGTGGAAGAAGTGGATTGTATGGGATGGCAAGCATTGGCAGTTGGATGACGGTTATCTGATACATGACAAGGGCTTACAGATGGTTCATGGGATATACGATGACCTTATGAAAACCGATGATTACCGGGATCGGATGGACATTGAAAAGTACGCCATGCAGAGCGAGGCGGTCAGGCGGCGCAAGGCGTTCATCGAGGCGGCTTCCTGGATTCCTGAATTGAATATCTCGGTCCATGATGTTGACAAGGACCCCTGGCTTTTGAGCGTGGACAATGGGACCATTGAGATTAAGACAGGGGTATTCCGGGAACATAAACGGGAAGACATGATCACCAAAATTGCCAAGGCTGCCTATGATGAAAAGGCTGATTGCCCGGTGTGGAAACAGTTTATCCGTGAAATTATGGATTATAACATTGAGCTTATCGGGTTTCTTCAGATGGCGGCGGGATGGGCCTTGACCGGGGACACTTCGGAACAAACCATGTTCATCCTGTACGGTTCCGGCGCCAATGGCAAGAGCAC